>WFNC01000071.1 GCA_015488785.1 Flavobacteriales bacterium
CCGTAAGCTTTAGATATTTTGTGTAATTCTAAAATTTTAGTTCCTAAGCGTTCCATTTTAACATTAATAGCAACTTTGTCTTCTCTAAAATTTTGACTTGCCTTTTCTTTAGTGGCATAAAAGTCACTAATTCTAGCTTTAGATTTAGTTCCTCTTGCTTTTGGTTGACGACGCATCCAATCCAATTCTTTTTTAAGCAAATTTTTAGCTTTTCCAACTTCTGCTTCTGCTACCTGGTAACGTTCCGCTCTTTTTTCTAAGTAGTAAGAATAACCACCTTTGTAACGGTGTAAACTTCCCCTATCTATTTCTAATATTTCGTTGCATACGCGTTCTAAAAAATAACGATCATGCGTTACCATGAATAAAGAGATATTCGTAGTTGTAAGAAAACTTTCTAACCACTCAATCATGTCTAAATCTAAATGATTGGTTGGTTCATCCAAAATTAGTACGTCTGGTTCTTCTATTAGCACCTTAGCCAATGACAATCTTCTACGCTGACCACCAGAAAGAAGTTTTACCTTCAACTCCAAATCGTCCAATCGTAGTTTTGATAATATTTCTTGTATATGACTTTCTTTATTCCAAGCATCTAAATCAGAAACTGCGTCAAAGGCTTCTTGTAATGCATCGCTGTCTTCGGGATTTTCTAAACATTTAGAGTAAGCTTTTATCGCCAACAACGTTTCGTTTTCTGATTCAAAAACAGTATCAATAATTGATAATGACTCATCATAATTAGCCTCTTGTTCTAAATACCCAACATTTATTCCTTTTCTAAAAACTACTGATCCACTATCTGGAACATCTTTACCTGTAAGACAGTTTAGTAAACTGGTTTTACCACTTCCATTTTTGGCTACAAGGGCTATTTTTTGACCTTGATCAATTCCAAAAGAAATGTCGGTAAATAGAGATTTCTCTCCATAATTTTTTGTTAAGTTCTCTACGGATAAGTAATTCATAATAAAAATAGATTATAAAAGTGAGTTTGAGTATAGTCAAACCAAAAAGCCCTTAGTAAAAATACTAAGGGCTTAAAGTTAATGTTTTAATAATTTAAAGAAAAATTATTTCTTTGCTCCGAAATATTTCTTTTCTTTAATACGAGCAGATTTACCTCTTAACCCTCTTAGGTAAAAGATTCTAGCTCTACGTACATTTCCATGCTTAGTAACTTTAATAGAATCGATAAGTGGTGTGTTTACTGGAAAGATTCTTTCTACAGCGATACCTCCTGAAATTTTACGAACTGTAAAAGTTTCGCTAGCTCCTGTGTTTCTTCTTTGTAAAACTACTCCTTGAAAAGACTGAATTCTTTCTTTGTCTCCTTCTTTAATTTTGTAATCAACTACAACTGTATCTCCAGCCTTAAATGTAGGCCAGTCTTTAATCTCGTTAATTTCGTTTGATATTTCTCTAATAATGTCCATGTCGTGATATATAATAAATTCTTTATATTCTTAATTCGGGATGCAATGATACGAATAATAATCCATATCTGATTCATTTATAATGATTAATTCGTAAATATATTTTGTGTTAGGGGTAGGAACGGCATCCTTTTTTGTTTTCGAAACAAAAAAGATACAGTGGATGACCCGCTCGAACACCCAAAAAAGTAACTTTATTGATTAATATCAATCATGCTTAAGAATACAAAGTCTGAACTTAAAAAAAATAGAATAGCAACTTAGCGAACGTGACTACTGTCAAATAATATACTATCTTTAATGCTTAAACATAGATTGGTCATGAGTAATATTAAACTTTTTCAGGATAAAAAAATACGGACGACGTATAATAAGGAAGAACAAAAATGGTATTTTTCAGTTGTAGATATTATTGAAATATTAACCGAAAGTGTCAAGCCAAGAGATTATTGGTATCGTCTAAAAAAAAGAGAGAAAGTAAATGGAATTGAACTGTCGACAAATTGTCGACAGTTCAAATTGTTAGCACCTGATGGCAAAATGAGAAAAACTGAAATTGCTGACACCGAAACATTGCTAAGAATAATACAATCTGTTCCTTCTCCTAAAGCAGAACCTTTCAAAAGATGGTTAGCCAAAGTCGGCTATGAAAGGTTGCAAGAAATAGAAGATCCTGAATTAGCTTCAAAACGTGCGAGAGAAATATATAAATCGAAAGGGTATCCTGAGGATTGGATAGAAAAACGAATGCGTAGTATTGCAATTCGTGAAGAACTTACGGATGAATGGAAAGAAAGAGGAATTAAAGAACATAGAGATTACGCAATATTAACAGCGGAAATATCAAAAGCTACTTTTGGATTAACACCTTCAGAATATAGAAAAATAAAAGATCTTAAAAGAGAGAATCTAAGAGACCATATGTCAGATTTAGAGTTGATATTTTCAATGCTAGGAGAGGCTTCTACTACTGAAATTGCAAGAAATACTGATGCGCAAGGTTTTATTGAGAATAAAAATGTAGCCAGAAAAGGAGGAAAAATAGCAGGAGATGCAAGAAAAGCACTTGAATTGGAAAGTGGGAAAGAAATAATAACAAATAAAAATTATCTTACAGAAAATAATCAACTCAAAATTGACATTAAAAAGAAAAAGTAAAACATTGGAAAGTATATAACCAAAGTAATTTCAGGCTTAATAGTTGTAATCAAAATATAA
>WFNC01000072.1 GCA_015488785.1 Flavobacteriales bacterium
GAGGAATAGGTTTACAAACAGGCTTATCATTTAACTTTTAATAAATTAAAATTAAGGAGAATTTAAAATGAAAAAAGTAGCAGTAATTTTAGCAGTTATCGCATTAATGTTTTCAACAAACATTTTTGCGCAAAGAACAAGCGATATTGACGGTGCAAAAGATTATCCGCTGATTTCTAGGTTTCAAGGTTCAATAATTGAATACTACAAGGTAACGAAATGGGAAGAATACAAACTTCCCTTAATTGAGAATAACGATGATTTGCAATGGGAGGATTATACCCTGCTAGAAGGAAAAATTACTAGATATCAATATTCTGTTAGTCCGGATAATAATCCTGTTTATGTTCTGAAAATGTATAAAATGAAGTTGGAAAAGGCTGGTTTTACTATTCTTTATGCAAAACCAAATAAAGAGATGGGAATTTCTATAGGCAGATTCAATAAAAATTACTATAAGGCTTTTGGCAATGGTAAATTTGGATTTGCCTATGGTACAAAAGGAAAAGATCAAAGCTATATTGCTGGGAAGATAGCCCATGATGGCAAAACTATATTTGTAACTATCTATGTATCCGCTTTTGACAATACTACACTAATTACGCAAGATATAATTGAAGCTGAAACAATTAAAGAGCATAAAGTGATTGTTACACTATTCAAAGGAAGTAGTGTTATTTATAATGATAAAATGGGCTTCGATAAATTCCCTGTAACAACTAGTGTATCACCAGATGGAGTGTTAACAACCAAGGAAATTGAAGGAAATATTACCCATCGATTTTGCAGTATCCCTTCAGGTCATTCGGTAACTGAAATCATTGCAAATTATAAAGAAGCAATTAAAAATAGTGGAGGTAAAATTTTGGTTTCATCAAGCGGTAAGGAATTCTATAAAGAATTTAGAAAAAGGCGTCCTGATCATGGCTTGAATAATTATGATTGGATGGTATTTGGCGACAACAGTAATTATTACTTATCGGGCTTTATCCCTGGCGATAAATTCGACTATTATATTATTGTTATGCCTGCTCAGATTGAAAATTCGTTGGTTTATTCCATAGTTATAATTGAAACAAAACCCATGGAGAAAGGTATGGTTATGGCAGCCAATATTGATCAAGATATGTCTGCCAAAGGCCATGTTGCTTTATATGATATCTATTTCGAAACAGGGAAATCTACCTTATTACCTAAATCGGCAGCATCGCTTGCTAATGTGGCTACCTACTTAAATAAGAATCCTGATAAAAAGTTCTTGATTGTTGGTCATACCGATAATACAGGCAATTTTGATGCAAATATTAAGTTGTCATTAGAAAGAGCACAGTCGGTGGTGAACGAATTAGTTTCGAAATATGCTGTAAAAGCTGATCAATTGAAAGCTTATGGTGACGGGCAAACAGCACCTGTTGCCACTAACAAAACAGATGAAGGAAAAGCAAAAAACAGAAGAGTTGAAATCGTAGAACAATAAATACTACCGCCAACAAAAAATATAGTGCATTTGGCAGATAGTGCTAAATATGAAAATGATAGCAATTATTAAACATAGTGCAAAACTGAAAAATTGAAGCATTGAAATGCCAAACGCACCATATTTAAACCGTTGGGCAGCATATAAAACAGCGATACCACATTCCATAAATAGAAAATAAATTCAAATTAAATGAGATAATGTCTCATTTATACATATCTTTGCGCAATAATGAGAAATAATCTCACATAAGTATTAAATTATGATAATTGAATTTACAGTAGGAAACTTTTTGTCATTCAAGGAAAAGAAAACCTTATCCTTGAAAGCGACAAGTATAACTGAGTACAAAGATTCGACATTTACTTTTGGTAAAAACAAATTATTAAAGAGTGTTGTTTTATATGGTGCGAATTCAAGTGGAAAGTCAAACCTTATTAAAGCGATGTCAATAATGAAACTAATTGTTATGACATCTGTTGAGAAATCTTCTATCTCTAAGAATAAAGTAATACCTTTTTTATTAAATACTGAAACAGAAAATCAGCCTTCATTCTTTGAAGTTGTATTTTTGATAGGTAAAACGAGATACCGATATGGCTTTGAACTTGATTCAACAGTTATTTATGGAGAATGGCTGTTTGAGTTAAAAGGAAAAAAAGAAATCCCTTTATTTATTAGAGAGAAGGATGGTATTGGAATAACAGAAGATTTTGAAGAAGGAGACGGTCTTGAATCAAAAACAAGAGATAACGCTTTGTTTGTGTCTGTTACAGACCAATTTAATGGCATTGTTTCCGGAAAAATAATTAAGTGGTTTAGTAACTGGGCAACAATCTCAGGTTTGCGACACGAGAATTATCGGGGAGTAACTTTTTCTTTATTAGAGAAGCAAAAATCAAAAGCTAGACTACTTGAATTTTTTAAAGACTTGGATTTAGGATTTAATGAAATTAAATTAAGAAAAGAAAAATTCAAGAAAC
>WFNC01000073.1 GCA_015488785.1 Flavobacteriales bacterium
GAATCATCTTCAAAAATCGAAACGATTGGTTCTGTTTTAAAATATTGAAAAGAAAAACCTTTAATTTCTGAAGTCAACTTTGAAGCCCCTCCTTCATAGTAAGATAACCATATATTATCTTTTTTATCTACGTAAACTTTTGAAACAAAATTATCTTTTAATCCATCGTATTTGTCTAATAGATTAAAAGAAACTCCATCGTAAATAAGCAATCCTTTTGAAGAAGCGGCATACAAAACACCTTTTCCATCTTGAGCAAAGTCATAAACATATTTTGCTTGAACTTCTTCTTTTTCAAAATTTTGGAAATTATATTTTTGAGCATAAGAAATCAATGCGCCCAGTAATAGAGATATGAATAATAAAAACTTCATTAATCAAACTTATAGTTTACATCTATCTTGTACTTATACTTAGGGACACCTCCTATTGGAGTTGAAAAAAATGGAACAGCCTCGTTATATTGATTTAAAAAATAAATTACCATATCATTATAATCTTTCGTCTTTTTTATCAACTGAAAATCAATACTTGTGTTTTTTTCTCCTTCATCCACTTGATGTAAACTACTACTCCACGTCCCATTTCCGCTTTCCTTAACATAGTTTAACTTTTTCGTTACTGAAGTTAAGCGCATATCAACATCATGGTCTGCATCGAAATTATATTGTTTAATACTTACTACATCTTTATTGATAAAAGGATAAACGTGTGCTGTTTCTCTTATTCCAGGCTTCAACCTAAAACACATTTCGTAAGTAAAAACATTTCCACCTTCAACAATCACATTTGCTTTGTCTTGATAACTAAGCGCATATTGGTATGCATTTCCATCATTACCACTTACTCCTTTACAAATTACTTTAAATATATATCCATTCATTTCTTCTGAATACTCACCTTCTTTGGAATTAATAGGACCAAAGCTATACCATTTCTGGTCATATTCTTTTTCATTGTAAAATGTTTTTCGATCTATTACACGTCCTTTATCGTAGTTTTTAGAAGGATTGATAGACCTTGCTTCCTTTTGAGAATAAGCACCTACACCTCCATAAATTGTAAAAGTTGTTCGAGTATCAAACTTACCATTCTTAGTATCCAACTCACCACTGGTACTAGGATCGAAAACACGTATAAATATTGGTCTGGTTTCTGACTTTGGAATGACAAAAAAATGAATCTGCACATGATCATCATCCCCCCAAGCGGGAGTACTTTCTTTTCCAAAAGTTAATAAGTATGATATATTCTCAAATTTAGAAGGAACCAACTGACTAACGACATTTTGTACGAAGACAAACATTAAAACGATTATAATAAATATCCCTCTCATTATTTTGATTTTATTAATTGAAATTCTACCCTTCTGTTTAATTTTCTCCCTTTTGGATTATCTAATCCATTCTTAGTTGTGTTAGGAGCTGCCGGGTCTGACTCTCCAAAATTCTTAACCTCAACTATTCTAACCTTATCTACTCCGTTTGCTTCTAAATATTTGATTACAGCTAATGATCTTCTTGCTGATAATTTTTCATTATAATCATTTGCTCCCATAGCATCTGTATATCCTTTAACAATTATGTACGCATGCCTATGTGCTTTTAACTTCGCTATGTTTTCATTTAATATAACTCTAGCCTGTTTAGTTAAATAACTTTTATCAAAATTAAAATAGACAGGACTCAATTTAAAGCCAAGCCCCTCTGACAACATCGAATCTATTGATGTAGTGGACAATAATTGATTATTTAACGAATCTACACTCAATTTAGATTTATCGAGTTCCTTTAAATAATCTTCTACCGATAAAATTTGAATAGAATCTTCTTGACAAAAAGTTTCAAAGACAGCTAAGCTATCGTCAAAAGCAACAACGTTAATTTTAACCTTATGCCATCCTAATTCACTAAATACAGTATCTACAATTAGCGTGTCTGCTGTTAGAACTTTTTCATTAATTTTCCAAAAACAGTTTCTAATTTCTTTCCCTTTCAAATTGGTAACTGAAGCGTCTAAATGCTGTTCTTTGTTCACTTCTCCTATCTTATCCATTTTAACCCCTACAAAATCAACATTTTCGATTCTAATTTCTTCCATTTGCTCTCTTTGTTCAATTTTACCTGACTCCTTATCTATAATATCTAAAGCTACATTGTAAACACCTGGATATTTAAACGAATGTTTTACAACTGTTCCATATTTGTAAATTCCATTATCAAAATTCCATTTAAAATCTAAAGCGGAACTTCGAGGATCTAAACTATTAGACAAATCAAATGTTACGGTAAAAGGTGTATTTACATACAAATCACAATCAAATGTAGGCTGAGCAAAATCTTCTAAATAATAGATATCCATCGCTCCTTTTCCTCCAAATCGATTAGAAGATAGATAGCCTTTATTTTCCGCTTTGTTTATAGACAGATAAATATCGTCGGCTGGAGAATTTATTGGCATTCCTAAATTAATTGGTTTTGACCATTTCCCATCTTCCTTTATGGACTTAAAAATATCGTAAGCACCAAATCCTTGATGGCCTTTAGACGAAAAATACAATACATCTCCATTTTCACTTAAGAAAGGGCTATCTTCATTTTCTTTTGTATTTATAACATCGGATAAAGCTGTTGCCTTTCCCCACACTCCATTTTCATTTTTTGATTGATACAAATCTAAGCCTCCTTTCCCATCTTTATCATTAGAACTAAAAATAAATGTTTTACCATCTTTAGAAAAAACACCATGTGGCTGATAATTAGAAAAATTTATATTTTCATTAAATAAAACGGGCTTTGTAAAACCTCCATTATCTAAAACAGAATACCATAATTTATTCTCTCGATAAAGGACAATGGTATCTTCTCCAAAGGATTTACTTACAAATGAGTTGTGTTTTTTTCTTATTTCTTTCAACTTACTTCCATCCAATTTAACACCTCCGTTGCTAGAATCTAAGTTTAGAATATATTCATTTTCAAAATAACGACTGTCGTTATATTTTTTTTCTTTTTTAATATCTTTATATCTCGTTGTATATAAAAGAGTATTCGTTTTAGCTAAAAAAACAGATGCATATTCACTTTTATTCGTATTGGTTTTAGCTTCCATATTCTTTACTAAAATAGACTTTTTTTGACTTTGTTTAGTTTCAGAAATCGCATAATTACATTCCTTAATTTTTCGGTCTATCGTTAGCGCTAACAATTCAGCAAAACTATTATCCTTCAATCCAACAGATTTAAAAAACTCATAATTTTCAATCGCTTTGTTATAATCTCCTTTCAATTGTAATGCAGACCCATAATCAAAATAGGATTCATAAATTGTATCCTTAGCTGGTTTTTCGATTGCTTTCCCAAGAAACAAAGAGGCACTATCGTAATAATTATAATAATTTAAATAGATTCGACCCAATTCATAATTCGCCAAATAATTATCTTCTTCTTGCGCCAAAACTTCTTTAAACCTAGAAACAGCTAAACTGTAATCTCCATTGTAGTAAGCCTTTTGAGCTTTTTTTACGCTACCCTTCCCTCCTTTTCCTTGAGCTACTGCCGAAAAGAAACTTATTATTATTAAAGTAAACAAAGTATACTTAATACGCATTTTATTCTATCTTTTAAAAAATCTTATTTACAATCAACCTTCTCCTTTACCCAAACAGCGACATAAACACGATTAGGCAAGCCCACAAAGATAGATAATTTATCTCTGCCTTTTCAACAATTTAACAACTATATAAGAAACTAAAAAACATCGGAACGACTCATTTTTAAACAGAGCCATAACGAGTATTCACTCATTTCTACCATGTATTTTATTGCATTACTAACATCACGCTTTTAAAAAGCAATTTAATTTCTATATTCTAGTTAGAGATTATCATCTATTTTTGACTTTACAAATACAAAAAACTATGCAGTTAGAAGTTATTGATTGGACTATTTTAATTTTATTTTTTATTACCTCTATTGCTATAGGAATCATCACGAGTAAGAAGGCTTCGTCAAGTTCCGAAGACTTCTTTTTATCGGGACGAAAAATGCCTTGGTGGCTTTTAGGAGTTTCAATGGTTGCTACAACTTTTGCAGCAGACACACCTGGTTTAGTGACAAACATTGTAAGAGAAGACGGAGGTGGAGTTTATGGAAATTGGGTTTGGTGGTCAATGCTACTCACAGGAATGCTTACCGTATTTTTCTACGCAAAACTTTGGCGAAAATCAGGTGTAACAACTGATTTAGAATTTTATGAACTTCGATATTCTGGTAAATCAGCTTCTTACTTAAGAGGGTTTAGGGCAATCTATTTAGGGGTTGTTTTTAATGTAATTACGATGGCTGGTGTTTGCCTTGCCGGAAATAAAATTGGTCATGTACTGTTTGGCTTAGAACCTTATCAAACGTTATTAATTGCAGGAATTATTACTGTTATCTACTCTTCATTAGGAGGGTTAAAAAGTGTTTTGTTAACTGATTTTTTTCAATTTATAATTGCCATGGTTGGATCTGTTTGGGCTACCGTTTATATTGTTAATTTACCAGAAATTGGAGGCTTAGATAATTTAATATCGAATCCTATATTGAAAGATCGCCTTTCGTTTTTCCCTGACTTTGAGAATACTGAACTTCTAATTACAATTATGATTATACCGCTAGCTGTGCAATGGTGGAGTACTTGGTACCCTGGTGCAGAACCAGGAGGTGGTGGATATATTGCTCAAAGAATGCTTGCCGCTAAAGATGAAAAAAATGCTACTTGGGCTGTATTGTTCTTTAATTTTGCTCACTATGCACTACGCCCTTGGCCTTGGATTGTTGTTGGGTTAGCTTCATTAATCATATTTCCTTCATTAGAATCATTACAAGTTGCTTTTCCTAATTTGGCACAAAGTTACATTGGGCACGATTTAGCATATTCAGCTATGCTTACATTTTTACCTGTCGGACTACTTGGATTAGTAGCTACATCATTAATTGCTGCATTTATGTCCACTTTATCAACCCAATTAAACTGGGGAGCTTCATACATCGTAAATGACGTTTACACACGATTTATAAACAAAACTTCTACACCTCAGCAAGATGTAAATGTAGGGAGAATATCAACTGCCTTATTGATGATTTTTGCAGGATTGCTTTCGCTTGGTTATGAGAATGCAAAAGAAGTTTTTGACCTAATGTTGCTAATTGGAGCAGGTACTGGACTTTTATTCATCCTCCGATGGTTTTGGACTAAAATAAACCCATACAGTGAAATCGCTGCGATGGCGATTTCGTTTAGTCTTGCTATTTTCTTTTTTATTAATTCGAAATTAGATGAACCTTTTATAGAATTATCAGGCAACGAAAAACTACTTTGGAGCATTTTCATTACAACAATTGGATGGATTATTATAACCTTAATTACAAAACCAGAAACAAATAAAGTGATTGATAAATTTGAAGCACTTGTATTTACAAATAAAGACGGAGAAGTAACAAAATTTGAAAACTTTGGCTTTAAAATATTAGGTTTTACTTCGGCTACTATTGGTGTTTACGCCACTCTTTTTGCGATTGGAAATACGATATATGGAGAAACATTTTTAGCCATGGTTTGCTTTGGAATATTTGCGGTATGTTTAGCGATTTTGATTCGTATTCGAAAAAAGATTGTTTAATTTTTTTTCAGAACTATGCTAATGCCATTTTGTACCTGTATTTAAACTAGCTTCTTAAATTAAAGATTTCTTTTCCTTCAATTCTATAAACTAAAATATTATTTTTCAATGATTGAAATTTATCGATTACTCACCTAATTTAATCCTTAATTAACACGAGTTTTTTTAAGCAATACTTTTTACCCCCCCTTCTTTTGAGTTTCTTTTTTTTGCGTTAGGGATAGTAGCGACATCCTTTTCTGTTTTTTTGATGCTAATCGAAAAAACAGAAAAGATATAGCGGATAGCCCGCTCGAACGCCCAAATTAAAGTTATTTTACTTTTCTCCTTTTTTTCCAAAATTTAAAAGCTAGCCACTTAAATTAAAACGCGCAAATACTACTTATGTATTTTCTTATAAATCAGCTTACTGCAAAGACTAGTGAAGATTTAGTTTAAAAAACTACTTGAATTCTCATTAAGTTGAGAAATTATCTGATTGATATTTTAAACAAAATACACCTTAAAAATGAGAGATTCATAAGGAAAGAATAAAACTTTTACATATATTTATATTCTATATATTTTACATTACTACATGCCTAGACTTAAAACATGTGACACTTCAACTATTTAAAGTAGTTTGCATTATTCAATAAAGTTAAAATACCGACTCTCACTAGAGATAATCAATTATTTACCTTTTTATTTTGAATAACAACTATCTAAAAATATAAGGTGCTTTTTGTTTTTATTCAGTACAGAAACATTCAATTAAGAGATATGAAAATCGATCACGAAAGAGAAAAAATTGAAATAGAAGAAGCTTATACCGATTTAATCCAATCAGTAAAAGTTGAATTGAACGACGAAGATTTAAAATTTATTCGAAAAGCCTTTGATGTTGCAGTAGATGCGCATAAGGAAATGCGTCGAAAATCGGGAGAACCTTATATCTACCATCCTATTGCTGTAGCCAAAATTTGCGCAGAGGAAATTGGATTAGGAGCGACATCTATAGCTTGTGCTTTACTTCACGATACAGTCGAAGATACCGACATAACACTAGAAGATATAGAGTCTATGTTTGGAATTAAGTCTCGAAAAATTATTGACGGATTGACTAAAATGTACGGAATATTTGATCTTTCTAAATCTGCTCAGGCAGAAAACTTTAGAAAAATGCTTTTGACTATTCCAGAAGACATTCGAGTGATCTTAATAAAATTAGCAGATCGTTTGCACAACATGCGAACACTTGGATCTATGCGAAAAGATAAGCAATTAAAAATTGCATCAGAAACATCTTTTCTTTATGCTCCTTTAGCTCATCGACTAGGGCTATATGGAATAAAATCGGCTTTAGAAGATTTATCTTTAAAATATACAAGTCCAGAAGAATATAAAGATATTGAGTTAAAACTTGAAAAATCGAAAGAAGTTAGAGAACGTTTTATTCAAAAATTTTCTTTCCCTATAAAAGAAGCATTGGATAAGCATAAAATAAAATACTCGATAAAGGGTAGGCCTAAATCAATTCACTCGATTTGGAATAAAATACACAACAAGAACGTAACTTTTGAAGAGATATATGATGTCTTTGCTATTCGGATTATCATAGACACTGAAAAAGAATTGGAAAAAACAGAATGTTGGAAGACTTACTCTTTGGTAACTGACTTTTATCGTCCTAACCCAGACCGACTAAGAGATTGGGTTTCTCATCCAAAACAGAATGGTTATGAATCTTTACATACTACTGTTATGAGTCCAACAGGAACATGGGTAGAGGTTCAAATACGAACAGTTAGAATGGATGAAATTGCTGAAAAAGGTCTTGCAGCACATTGGAAATACAAAGGAGCTAGCGAAGAGAAAAGTGGTTTTGACCAATGGATTAATCAAATTAGAGAACTTATCGAAAATAAAGATAGCGACGC
>WFNC01000074.1 GCA_015488785.1 Flavobacteriales bacterium
AATATCAACTCTATAAAGTTATTCTGTAAAAAAAAATAGCATGAATCATTAAAAAGATTACAAAAGGTTATTGAATACATTATATTTTTCCTATTTTTGCACGAATTTTATTTAGGATATGAAGGAAGACATCTTTGAATTAGAAGCACAAACGAAGAGTAAAAAGCTATACGATTACCAGGCTAATGATTTAAAAGAAATCTTTAAACGCATTGATGAACACGATGGGAATTATAACTTGCTTTATCAATTGCCTACGGGTGGTGGTAAAACGGTAATATTTTCTGAGATTTCGCGCCAGTTTATTGAAAAAACAGGAAAGAAGGTTTTGATTTTAACTCACCGTGTAGAATTATGTAATCAAACAGCTAAAATGCTTGATGGCTTTGACGTGAAAAACAAAGTGATTAATAGTAAGGTAAAAGAATTGCCTGACCAAGACGATTATGTTTGTTTTGTAGCGATGGTTGAGACTTTGAACAACCGTTTGATGGACGAGAAATTCGAATTGAACGATATTGGTTTAGTGATTATTGATGAGGCTCATTACAATTCTTTTAATAAGTTATTTAAGTATTTTGATAATCGTTTTATACTAGGAGTTACGGCTACACCGTTGAGTTCTAACATGAAAATTCCGATGAAGGGGAATTATAATGAGTTAATTACGGGATTGGATATTGCGGCGTTGATAAAGAAGGGATTCTTGTCTAGAGCGATTACTTATAGTTATGATGTTGGGTTGACTTCTTTAAAAATTGGTGTGAATGGTGATTATACTGTAAAGTCTTCGGAATTACTTTATACTGACTATCCGATGCAGGAGAAACTTTTGTTTGCTTATGAAGAGAAAGCGAAAGGGACTAAAACATTGATATTTAACAATGGAATTAATACTTCGAAAGAAGTTTACGATACTTTTAAGGCGGCTGGATACAACATTCGCCACTTGGACAATAAGAATAATAAGGCTGAACGTGAAGAAATTTTAACTTGGTTTAGAACAACTCCTGATGCGATTTTGACTTCGGTTAGTATTTTAACTACTGGTTTTGATGAACCTACTGTAGAAACGATTGTATTGAATAGAGCAACTAAATCTTTGGCTTTGTATTTTCAAATGATTGGACGTGGATCTCGTGTTTTGCCAAATAAGAAAACTTTTTCTGTTATTGATTTGGGTAATAATGCTGCTCGATTCGGACTATGGTTTGAAAAAATTGATTGGCAATACATTTTTAGAGTTCCAGATTTGTACTTAGAGACTATTCAATCTGACGAAGAGATTGAAAGAAACTTTGTGTACAGTATGCCTGACGAATTGAAAGCTCATTTTAAGAATACCAAAGAGTTAGACTTTGATATAAAGGCTCGATATAAAGAGATTTTATTGCAACATAAACGTCCTAAAATTGTAATTGAGGAATCGATGATGAATCATGCTACGATGTGTTGTGAAAATGCTGAAGATGCTTTTGATGCTAGAGCTTTGGCTAAACTATTGGAAGATGATATAAAAGATCGAATTAGACGCTATTCTTATTGCATTTGTAAAAGTACGCATAGTTACGTGCAATGGTTGGAGGAAGATTACACCCGTAAATTGAGAGTAGAAATAGGTAAACGTTTTTAATTTTATCTCGTTTTGTAGCCTATGAAATACATAAAAGGTTTTGATTCTTTAAGAGCGATATCTATTTTGATGGTAATGGTTTCGCATTTGTTACCTGCGGGATATGCTTTTTATGAAACTAGGCTTTGGATTGTTGTTTCTGGCGATACGGGAGTTCGTATTTTTTTTACATTAAGTGGTTTTTTAATTACTTCTCTTTTGTTGAAAGAGAAAAAGAAAAACGGAAGTATAAATTTTAAGAACTTTTTTGCAAGGCGATTTATTCGTTTGCTTCCTCCTCTGCTTCTTTTTTATGCTACAATAGCTGTTTTTATGCATACTGGCGACATTCAAGTGACTTGGATTGGTTTTGTTTATTCTGTGTTTTACCTCTATAACTTTGTTCATCACGCTCACTACACAGTAGAATTGGGACATACTTGGTCGTTGGGGGTTGAGGAGCAGTTTTATGTTATTTGGCCTTTTTTAATCAATATTTTTAAGCATGTAAAAGCTTTTTCTATTCTTACTTTATTGTTTTTAGGATTTTGTATTGTTGCTTACTTTACTTTTCCTGGTTTAGAGTTGACACAACATTACCATACTAGCCGTTGGTTTATTCCTGCTGCTGCTCCTATTTTTGTGGGAAGTTATTTTGCTATACTCAACCACGGCGGAAAAGAAAAATGGCTTCGTTTTTTTAAACATAAATACCTTGTTACTTTAATTGCTTTTTTACTTTTTGTCTATCCGCTGTATTCTTTCGAAAGTTTGCTTAACATTTCTCCTATTATTCAATCGATAGGTGTTTCGCTTTTTCTAATGTGGATTTTGTATCATCAAGAAAGTTTGTTTGTTCGTGTTTTGAACAATAAACCTATGCAATATATTGGGAGAATTTCTTACGGTATTTACGTTTACCAAGGTTTCTTTTTACGAACTGGCCCTGGAGGAAATTTGGCTGTACAACATTATCCTTTAAATTTAGTTCTTGTTTTTGTAATCGCTATCCTTTCTTTTGAATTATATGAAAAACCGATTATGAAATTGAAGAAGAGATTTACGTAGCTAAAAAAACTTCATATAACTATACATTACTAACTAACGTTCAGCCTGTTACTGTTTTAAAACGCATCGTTACAGAAAATAAAACTACAGATAGTCAATAGCTTTTTAATTTTTTAATGTGTAATTCGACACGTTATTTTAACTGACTCTAAAGCTAATTTTATTTGCGTTTCAATAGCTTTTTAAGATTAGCTTAATCTTATAGCCAATTAAATCAATAAACTTAACTTCTGATTAACTTAGGTTATTAAAAAAAGATATACTTTTGTTTTTTACCAGACCAATTAAATATTCAAACAGTATGAACAAAGACGTAGCATTAGTATTATCAGGAGGAGGAGCTAGAGGAATTGCTCACATAGGCGTAATCGAAGTATTAGAAGAAAACGGACACAACATAACCTCTGTTGCCGGAACTTCTATGGGTGCATTTGTTGGTGCTGTTTATTCTGCAGGCAAATTAGCAGAATTTAAAGATTGGCTCATCAATATCGATAAATTAGAGATTGTAAAACTAATTGATTTTTCGTTTTCTACTTTGGGATTTATCAAAGGTGACCGCTTGTTTGCTGAACTTAGAAAATTTATACCAGACACAAATATAGAAGACCTCCCGATTAGCTTTAAAGCTGTTGCTACCGACATTATGAACCGTAGAGAAATCGTATTTGAACAAGGTTCTATTTTTGACGCTGTGAGAGCTTCTATTTCTATCCCCTCTGTTTTTGCCCCTGTAAAAACGGCAACTACAATGCTGGTAGATGGAGGAATGGTAAACAATTTACCACTAGACAGAGTAAAAAGAAATGAAGGAGACATACTGATCGCAGTTGACGTTGTAGCCAATGTACCTTACTACGAAGAAGTTCCTCTAGACGAAGAAAAACATAAAGGAAAAATTCAACGGTTTAAGAATTACTTTGATGAAAAAAAATCTAAAAACATTTCGACTAAAATCAATAATTTTGAAATTTTAGATAAATCGATTAACTTAATGATTGAACAACTGGTTAAGGCTAAAGTAAAAGAACACCAACCCGATGTTTTTGTTCAAGTATCTCAAGACGCTTCTGGATTATTCGATTTTTTTAAAGCAGAACATATTGTAAATATTGGTAGAAGAATTGCTCAAGAGCAATTAGATCATTTCGACAACTAACTAATAACAAAACAGTTAAAAACGATGACTTAAAGTTTTAAAAAAAATATCAATAAGCTCCAACACCGATTAGAACTAAAGCACATACCAATTAAATACTATTTTCATACCATGAGAAATATACTCTTTACCTTATTTATCTTTACTAGTTCTTTTGCTTATTCGGATCTATTCGAATTTAGTCCTTCATATAATCTATCTCAAGCAAGTTCTTTAGATAAACTATTGGACAAAATAAACAACGACGACCCTAGAAGAATTATAGAACGAGAAGAAACAATATATACCGAAATACTCGATCAATCAGCGCACATGATTGTTTCTTTACTTATTTTATCAATATTCTTATTTGGCTCAAAAAAAAGACCGCTACTTTCAGGTTTGATTAGTGGCTTTTTTATAGGATGCATTAGAGAAGTAACAGAAGAAGGAACTTTAGTTACCCTCGAAGTTGTTACCGATGTTTTTAAAGATATAGATGCTTATATTGATTTAACTTTTTGGGCTTTAGGAGGTGTACTAGCTGGAGTTTTGGTTAAATTTAAGAAATAATGAAACTTAAATTCAGCATGTACTTAAACTAATCTTGTGCTATTTATAAAAAAATTAAATTGATATCTATTTCAAAATTAGTAATACCAATCATTAAAATATATCTTTGCCTGTTTTTTTTAGAAACATAGAACAATCGACAGTTCACTGTAATGTAATAAAAGTAAAATATAACGAAGAAAATACTACGCAATCCGGGTAATAAGTGTAACTTTATTACATGCCCTTAGATATTGAATACTTGTTTTTAAAGCGAAATCCTTTTATTAAGCTCACTTTTGTCTTAATTATTGGTGTTGTTGTTTCTTATTATAACGCTTTAAACAATTCTATTTTAGTCGGTCTTTTTTTCCTTTCTCTAGCACTGGTTTTAATCTTATTTCTTCAAAAAAAATGGATTATTAGTTATCGAAATAATTATCTTTTTGGGATTTTGATTTACATTTCTGTTTTTATATTTGGACTAAGTTATAGTAATTATTACATCCATTTTGAATCTGAAACGCACTTCGCTCAGTTATCTAATCATAATTCTATTTTAAAAGGAACTTGCATTGAAGCGCCCGTTCTAAAAAAGCGAAGTGTTCAATATTTAATTGAAATTAACAAAGTAATAGACGGTCATTTTGAAAAAGAGACAAACGGAAAGTTACTCGCATATTTCCCTAAAGAAAATTTAGATAAACTACCTCAGATTGGTGATGTTATCTATTTTAAAACTCAAATTAATCAGATTTCACCTCCAAGTAATCCCCAACAATTTGATTATAAATCTTATTTAAATAGAAAGGGGATTAACCATCAAGCCTACATCTCTATCAATCAGTTTACAATTGAGGGGAGTAAAAATAGCTTTTACAGAACAGCTCAAAATATAAGAAGCTTATTTATTGCTAACCTTCGAAAAAGTGGCTTACAAGAAAAAGAACTTTCTATTATTTCAGCCTTATTACTTGGCGACAAACAATCACTGAGTCAAGAAGCTAAGGAATCTTACAGTAAAGCTGGAGCAATGCACGTTCTGGCTGTTTCGGGGCTTCATGTAGGAATTGTATTATACCTTCTAACTTATCTGTTCAATTTTATTTTTGGAAAATCTAAAAACACTTTTATAAAAACAGTCCTTACAATATTGTTTATTTGGGCTTTCGCTTTTGTTACTGGATTAAGTATTTCGGTTTTGAGATCTGCGGTTATGTTTTCGTTTATCGCTGCTGGAAGTGTTTTGAAACATAAGATTAGTATTTTTAATACACTGGCTTTGTCTGCTTTTGTAATTCTTCTTATTAATCCTCTTTTTGTGTTTGACGTTGGGTTTCAACTTAGTTATGCTGCTGTAATTGGAATTATTGTTATTCACCCTAAAATATACAATCTACTTTATGTGAAAAATAAAATTTTGGATTATGCTTGGAGTATCACCGTTGTTTCTATTGCAGCTCAAATATCGACATTTCCTATTAGCATTTATTATTTTCATCAAGTTCCAATTTATGCGCTATTGTCAAATCTTTTTGTAATATCTCTTGCTACTATATTATTAATTCTAGGTATAATTTCAATTGTAATTTCATTTATTCCTCAACTTTTATTTATCGTCTATTGGTTGCTCTACCCTGTCATTTTTACGCTTAATTTCATTATAAAAACAATAGCAGATTTTCCTTTTGCCACGATTAACAGTTTACATATTTCAATTTTTGAAGTCTCCATTTTATATGCTTTCATTGTTATTACTTTTGTTTATTTTACTACAAAAAAAACGATTCACCTCAATATTTCGCTTGGCTTACTTGCGTTACTATTCCTTTCCGACCACATTGAAAATTATCATTTGAAACACAAAACAGACTTTTACATTTACAACGTTAAAAATCAATTGGCTATAAATATTACGAATTCAAATACCAACGAATTAAAACTTAGTTCGAACGATGACTATGATAAGAAAAGAATAATCAGGTTACTAAAAAACAATTGGGGTTTTCTAGACGCTCCTAGCCCAATAATTAAGACTTTAGACCATAAAAAGAATTACATTCTAACCATAAAAGACAAGCGTATTGCAATTATTAACACTTCTGTAAACTCCAAACTAGCACCAAAATTAGTTAACTTAGTTCTTATTGGATTTAATGCTAAGAACATGACCGAAATAGCAACGACCTACCCTTCTAATCGCTATATTTTCAATAATAACATTTGGAAAAAAAAGCGAACAAAACTATTAGTTGACAGCAGAAATTTAAATCTAAACACGTTTGACATTAGTAAAGATGGTTATTGGATGCTAGATTGCAATTAATAATTGTCAGAATGTCAGCAAAAAAACATTGGTATAAGTTTTGGAAAGAAAAAATATATTAACTTTAACAAAAATATTAAAAACAGATAAATATGGCATTAGAATTTACAGATTCGAACTTTGAGGAATTGACAAACACAGACAAACCAGTTTTGATTGATTTTTGGGCAGAATGGTGTGGACCATGTAGAATGGTAGGACCTCACGTAGAGGCTTTATCAACAGAATATGAAGGAAAAGCTGTTGTAGGAAAAGTAAACGTAGATTTATACCAATCTTTAGCCGCAAAATTTGGAGTAAGAAATATTCCAACATTAATTGTATTGAAAAACGGAGAAGTTGTAGAAAAAGTTGTTGGAGCAGTTCCAAAAGAAACTTTAGCAGCTAAGTTAGATGCTAATTTATAGTAAGCTAAATTGACATTACATAAAAACAGCACGTAAGAATTAGTTCTTACGTGCTGTTTTGTTTACTGATTAAAATGAAAGGACTTTAGGGTTCGCTGAAAAACACTCGAAATCAGTAGTATTGTTGTTTTAGTAGCTTTTTAGACTTTTTTAGTAAACCCTATTTAAACCTAAAACCTCAACAACAACACCTTAACAACTAACTACTAAGGAGACACACGCTCAACACACCATTCTTCTTGCTCTTTTATAAATAC
>WFNC01000075.1 GCA_015488785.1 Flavobacteriales bacterium
CCTCCGATTTGAGCACCATTATAATTAATCGTCTCTTTACCTGTTAAGATAATATCAAAATCTTTATCCTTAGCAAATTCTGCAATTTGTTTTGCGACAAAAGAAGCATCTGTAGCTTCTGCATCTATTCTTACAGCATCATTTGCTCCAATAGCTAATGCTTTTCTAATCGTAGCATCGTCAGAAGCTTGTCCTACTGTAATTGTAGTAACTGTTCCTCCGTTCGCTTCTACTAATTCTAATGCTCTTACTAAAGCATACCATTCATCGTATGGGTTTACGATATATTGAACTCCGCTCTCATCGAACTTAGTATCTCCATCTGTAAAAGCTACTTTAGACGTTGTGTCTGGTGCTTTACTGATACAAACTAATAATTTCATAATTTATTTAGTTTTTAAAATTTATATTATTCAAACAACTCACCTTAAACTAACTTTAAGACCAAAATGGTTTAAAAATTTAAGCTTAATTGTTTCTTCCTTTTTTTACTTCCCCAAAAGTAATAAAAAAAATGTTATGCATGCATACTTTATTTCGTTTTTTTATATCATTCTACTTATCTTTTCTTATTTTTGATGAAATTTATTTTATGCCAGCAGAAAAAACATACTTAGAACAAGCGCAAGACAGTATTGTAATGTTTACTCCTCGACTTGTGGGTGCTATTCTTATCTTGTGGATCGGGTTTAAAGTGATTAATAAAATAATGAGTTTTGTAGAAAAAGCGCTAAGCAATAGTTCTTTGTCCGAAACAATCCGACCTTTTATTATTTCTTTACTCGGTATCGTACTTAAAGTCTCTATTATTCTAGGAGCTGCAGGTGTAGCAGGTGTAGATTTAAGTATTTTCGCTACCATTATTGGAGCATCTGTTCTAGCAATTGGTCTTTCGCTTCAAGGAAGTTTGGGAAATTTAGCTTCTGGGCTGTTGGTTTTATCTCTTAAACCTTACAAAGTAAATGACTGGATAGAAATTAATGAAAAATTTGGAAAAGTTGCCGAGATTGGTATTTTTAATACAACTGTGATTACTCCTGGCAACAAAACCTTAATCATCCCTAATTCATTAGCGACTAGCGATGTGATAACAAACCATTCAAAAAAAGGCGTTCTTCGGTTAGAGATCGATATTACAATGCCCTATGCCGAAAGTTTCCCCCGAGTGAAACAAATTATTATTGAAGCTTTAAGCACTATTCCTAGTCTTTTAGAAACGCCAAAATTAGAAATTGGTATTGAAGGTTACGACAGTCATTCGGTTCAAATTGCCGTGAGACCTTACGTAAAACCAGACGATTATTGGGATGCTACTTTTGCTTGTTATGAAAATATAAAAAGAGCTTTTAGCGAAAACAATATCAAAGTAGCTTACTCAGAAGGAGTTGAATTGGGGAGCATTGGGGCGTAATATTTTTATAATCCATTGCAACAAATCACATTTTAGGATTTCTCGTTATTTTATTTTTAGGGGCTTCCATCAATATTCAAAAGGAATATTGATGTCGGGCTTTCACTACTCACTTTTTTCTAAAAAAAGAAAAAGAGTTCAAACAAACCGTTCTATCCCTAAGCCGATTATAGTCAAAGCAATTAACACCAATTGGTTCTACCAAGTTTAGTATGGGAAATATATTTTATAAGTACCCTCAAGATTTAATACTCTAATCGTATTTTCTTGTAAAATGTACAAGGTATTAAGTACAAGGTTTCTTTAATTCATTAAACAAAAAAAAATCAAGAAAAACTAGATTGAGACTCACACTAAAATCAATAAAACTGAAAAGAAAAAATTGTCAATAACAATTCATTTTCTATCTCTCGAACTTCGTTTTTTTTAACTTTCATTCGTAAAAACGCGAAGCTAATTGAATTTAAGTTTAAAAATTAAGTTTCCTCTTTCGTTGAACCTTTCCTATTATTAGTTGTAACAGCTAACAACAAACAAACTAAAAACAAACTGTTATGCTAAACAAAATCACATTAATAATTGTTGCTTCCCTCCTATTCTCGAACATATTTGCAACAGAGCACGAAAAACTAATTAGTTCTAAGGTCAAAAATGTAACGGTCTATTTGCAAGGAGCTCAAGTGCAACGAAAAGGAAGGTTTAACTTAAAAAAAGGAATTACTAGAATTATTTTTGATGGAGTGACTCAAAACTTTAATAAAAACAGTATTCAAGCCAAAGGAAAAGGAAATTTTATAATTCTTGATGTTAGTCATCACGTTCACTACCCCATTCCAATGGAAATAAAGGATACTAAAATTCCAGAAAAAATAAAAACCGAAATCAAACTTAAAAATGATTCAATAGAAAAAACGTCTTGGAAATTAAAAAAATTGAGAGCCGATTTATCAATCTATAATAATGAAAAATCAATTTTGACTTCTAGTGGTGTTATGAAAGGCTTGAACAATAGCGATTCCATTCTTTTACTCAAAGATGCACTTAGTTATTATAGGATAAAATTACTGGAACTAAACAAACTGGTCTTAAATACCGAAGTCAAAATAGAGAAACAATCTAAATTGTACGCTCAATTGAATAGCAGGCTAAATCAATTGAACAATTGGAAAAGCAAAACAAGACAAAATATAACGCAGCCCGTTCCTACACATCAAATAATTGTCACCGTATCTACTGACATAGAAACATCGGGTTCTATAAGTTTAAAATATTTCACTCCAAATGCTGGCTGGACTCCTTCTTATGATTTGAGAGCTGAAGAGATTAACAAACCTGTTGGAATTACTTACAAAGCTAGGGTTTTTCAAAACACAGGAATTAATTGGAACAATGTAAACATTACACTTTCGACCATTAATCCAAATCAAAACAATGACAAACCAGTACTTGCTCCTTGGTATATCAGCTATTATAGCCCTATTCAAAGAGGTATTTCTAATTATACACTAAACCAAGCAAGACCTCAATCAGCAGAAAAAATAGATATGGAAATGGATGACCTCGAAGTAATTGATGCCAAACATATTTCGAATTTTACAGAAATGAGCGAAAACATGGCTGCTGTAGAATTTGAATTGAAAATTCCATACAATATAAAATCGGACGGAAAAGAACATTTAATGGCAATTACAACCAATAAAGTAAAAGCGACTTTCGAATATTTTGCTATTCCAAAAAAAGAAAGAGAAGCTTTTTTAATGGCCAAACTTACAGATTGGGAAAACTTGAACCTTTTGCCTGGTATTGCTAACATCTATTACGACGGAACTTACATTGGTCAAACGAGAATTTCTCCTTCTACTATGACAGACACCTTGGAATTGGCTCTTGGTCGAGACCAAAGAATAATTGTTTCGCAAAAGAAAACAAAGAACATTGAAAAGATAAAGAAAGTTTCGAATGAAAAAGAATCTGCATTAACTTATCAAATTACAATAAAAAGCCTTAAAAACACAGCTATTAAATTAACCATTATGGATCAAATTCCAATGACAACAACTGATGGAATAAAAATTAAACTAGACGATAAAGGCAATGGAACTTACAACGAATACAAAGGTTTTTTAACTTGGAACGTAACGCTAAATCCTAAAGAAACTAAGAAAATAGTTTACGGATACACAATCCAGTATGATAAAGATCGGGTTTTGGTTTTGTAAACAAACTAATCCGCAACTAAAAAAAAAGAAGCGAAACGATTGAGTAAAACCTCAAATCTTTAAAATCGAAATTGTACCAACTTTTTGACAAATTAGCCCAAAATCCAATTATACCAAATGAATAATGAAATGCGATATTAAAAAATAGAATTTATTTTTGCTTAGACGATGAAAATAAAATTAGAATAGCCATAGCTATTGTAATTTTCTTTGAAGAAGTATAAGTGATAATAAAACTATTTATATATTGCATTTCATTATTTAATTGGTATTAAACGCCCAAATAAATATTAGATTAGTGCTTTTGAGGAGTAACTACAAACAGAGTTTTAAGTTTTTATACGAATGAAAGATTTTATAACCTATAAGAAAAGGCAGCCTTTTGTCATTGAAGACGTGAAGGAATGGCCGATATATAAAGTTAGTCAAGATAAAGAGAGCTATCTAAACGAGATAATAGCGAAAACCAAAAAAGAGACTTTAGAGCGTTTGAAAGGAGATGGAAGACTGCTTGATGAAGTAAAAACGATTCGTTATCAAGAAATTATTCGTTTGACAAAAAACCCTTGGCAATCGGATAGCCCAAGTGAATTGCAATTTTGGAAAAAGAAGAAAAAAGAAATTATTGCGACTTCTGAGATTGAAGATGACAATGAACGTTCCAAAGAAGTAGAAAAACATTTGGATGAAATAATGCGTCTTTATGCCAATGAAATTGTAGCAAATTTTGACCCTTCGAAGTTTAAATTGGCGATTAAGATTTTGCCTTTTGTATTTTCTCGTTTGCTAAACGCATTTCCGGGGAAACTATATCGTTTGTTTACTCCTGCTCAATCGTTCCACGAAAAATTACAATTGAATGGAGAGATAGAGCAAATAAGAACGTTGGCGACACAAGGAACATTGGTTTTTGTACCAACTCACTTTAGTAATTTAGATTCTCCTGCTGTTGGAATTGCAATGACAGGAATAGGAATACCGGCATTGACTTATGGGGCTGGAATCAATCTTTTTACCATAAAATTATTGTCAAATATGATGAATAATTTAGGTTCTTATAAGGTCGATAGAAGAAGACGGAATGCCGTTTATTTGGATTTACTTAAAAACTATTCTACCGTTGGATTGACGAGAGGAGTGCACAGTTTGTTTTTTCCTGGAGGCACAAGATCTAGATCGGGAGCAATAGAAGATAGTTTGAAACTTGGACTGTTGGGTACAGTTGTAGAAGCGCAACAAATAAACTTGAGTAACAAATCGGATAAAAAAATATTTGTAGTTCCTGTGGTTTTGAATTATCACTTTGTAATGGAAGCTTCCAAACTGATTACTGATCACTTAAAAGCAGCAGGAAAAGAACAATACTTGAATAAGGATGAATTTAAGAATTCTTTTAAGACCATAAAATTTATCTATAAATTCTTTACAGCAGCTCCAAAAATGGTTGTTTCTTTCGGAAATCCGATGGATGTTTTAGGAAACAAAGTAAATGAACACGGAGATAGTATAAATAACTTAGGTCAAAAAGTAAATATCGAAGACTACTTTATAACCGAAGGAGAACTCAACAACAACAAACAACGAAATAGGGTTTACACAGAACGATTAGCTAATCGAATACTAACTGCTTTTAAAGAAAACAACATTGTATTTACAAGCCACGTAGTTGCTTTTGTCGCTTTTGAAATTATACAAAAAAGACACAAGCAATTGAATATATACGAGTTGATGCGATTGCCGAAAGAGGAACTCGAAATTGGAATCTTGGAATTTGAAAAAGGAGTCGAAAAAATGAAAACTGCTTTATTGAAATTGAAAAGTAAAAATAAATTGAAGTTGTCAAATGAAATTTACGAAGACACAAAGTTTATTATCAATAATGGAATAAAGTTTTTGGGAAGTTATCACCCTCAACCAATCTTAAAAAAGTCAAAGAAAAACACGATTATAATTACCGACATCAAACTATTATATTTTTATCACAATAGAACAGAAGGATATGATTTATCCGCAAAAATTGATTTGTAAAAAGACCGCAAAAATGAAAACAATAGGAGTAATAGGAGCAGGAAGTTTTGGAACTGCAGTCGCAAATTTATTAGCAGAGAATAATAATGTGATTTTGTTTGCACGAAATCCAACTGTTGTAGAAAATATAAATGTAAAAAGAGTTCATAAGAATCAAGAAATGAATTCGAGAATAGAAGCAACCGACAAACCCGAATATTTGACCAGTAATTGTGAACTTATATTTCCAATTGTTCCTTCGAGTAGTTTCAAGAGTATGTTACAGGATTTTAAGACTTTGCTAACTCCTCGCCACATTTTAATACACGGAACCAAAGGCTTACATGTAAAAAAAGAATTGACGAAAGACTTAGAATTAACAGCCCGAGATGTATCTACCATGTCAACATTAATACTACAAGAAACAAGTGTAGTTAGGGTTGGTTGTTTAGCAGGTCCAAATTTAGCAACCGAAATAGCTCAAAAACAAATTGCAGCTTCGGTAGTTGCTAGCCGATACGATGAAGTGATAGAATTGGGTAAAAAAGCACTTTCGAGTAATCGTTTTAAAGTTTATGGGAGCAACGAAACGATAGGAATAGAACTCGCAGGAATTTTAAAAAACTATGTGGCAATAGCTGCGGGAATGACTGCAGGATTGGGATATGGAGACAACGCTCGTTCGTTTTTAGTTACAAGAGGAATGACCGAAATGATTTACATTGCAAAGTCTTTTGGCTTTACCCCCGAACCATTTTTAGGAATTGCAGGAATAGGAGATTTGATGGCGACTTGCAACAGTAAATTGAGTCGAAATTTTAGAGTTGGATTCTACTTGAGCCAAGGAAAACAACTCGACGAAATAATAAAAGAAATAGGAGAAGTTGCCGAAGGTGTAAAAACACTTCAATTGATAAAAGCCTTAAGTTCTTATGGTTTTAGAGCTCCCATAGCAAGCGTATTGTATCGCGTTATATTTGATGGTTTAGAAATCGAAAAAGGAATCAATTCTTTAATGAACTTTACCGTAGAAGCCGATGTCGATTTTTTAAATAGCTAATCACCACATGAGCAACGAAATTAAATACGACGTTTGTATTGTTGGAAGTGGAGCTGGAGCTGGTCCAGTTGCTTACGAATTAAGCAAAGCCGGTTTTAAGGTTCTTGTATTGGAAAAAGGACCTTGGTTTAAAACCAAAGACTTTTCTAAAGACGAAATTGTTGCCACTAGAAGAAGTGTCTATACTCCAAATACCAAAGATGAATTTCACGTTTTAGAAAGTGGTAATAAAGAAAAAGGATGGAAAGCTAAATCGACTTACGTTTCTGGCATTGATTTTTGGAATGGAAATATGGTTGGTGGTTCATCCAATCTGATGAGCGCCTATTTTCATAGAATGAAGCCTCAGGATTTTAAACTAAAAACGACTTACGGAGAAATAAAAGGAGGAAACGTTGAGGATTGGCCAATTACTTACCAAGAATTAGAACCCTATTATAGAAAAGTAGAAAAAATAATTGGCGTTTCGGGTAATGTTGTAAAGCACAAAAATTTAGAACCTCGTTCTACAGCAAATTTTCCTTATCCTCCTTTGGCAGAAAACATTGTTTCTTCTTGGATTGACAAAGCAGCGAACAAGCTAAATATAGAAACGTTTCCAACACCAAGAGGGATTTTATCAAACGACAAAGACCAACGAAAAGGCTGTTTTTACTCTAACTATTGTGGCAGTTATGGATGTAGTTCCAACGCCAAAGGAAGTTCAAGAGTCGCCTTATTAGACGATGCCTTAAAAACAGGAAACTGCACTATTCTACCCAATTCTAAGGTGTTTTTATTAGAAGAAAATAATCATAAAATAGAAAAAGTACATTATTACGATGCAAACGGAAACAAAAACACAATAGAAGCCAAAATTACTGTTGTTGCAGCACAAGCAATCGAAACAGCCCGTCTTTTGTTGATGAGTGAAAGTTCTAATTTCCCCAATGGATTGGCGAATAATTCTGGACAGGTCGGTAAAAACTTGATTTTCTCGGCAGGAGGAACAGGAGCTGGCTTATTTAACTTTGACACGTTAACCGAACAAGAAATAAAAGAATTTACAACACCAGGTTTGTGGGTCAACAGAGCAATACAAGAATGGTACGAAATAGAAGATTCAAAATTTGACAAAAACTTGAAAGGAGGAACAATCGATTTTGTATTTGAACACGCCAACGGAATTACAAAAGCATTCAACCAAAAATACAACAACAACGGCGAATTAATTTACGGAAGTGAGTTAAAAAACAGACTAAAAAAACACTTTACAACTCGAAAAAAATTAAAATTCGAAGTCTTTGTCGATTGGACACCAAACGATAATTGCTATGTAACCTTAGACCCAAAACACATCGATAAATGGGGTGACCCAGTCGCTAAAGTTAGATTGGGTTATCTACAACACGATTTGGAAGTAGGCAATTATTTAGCAACCAAAACCAAAGCTATTTTCAAAGAAATGGGAGCTAGCCAAATTAGGAGTAACATTTCTGGAAATCCGCCATCAAATTTACAAGCAGGAGGTTGTCGATTTGGCAACAATCCAAAAACGTCAGTCTTGGACAAAAACTGTAAAGCACACGAAGTAAAAAACCTCTTTATTACCGATGGGAGTTTTATGCCAACAGGCGGCAGCACCACTTTTACCTTCACCATTTATGCCAATTCGTTTCGAGTTGCCGATGTTATAAAAAAAGAATTGAGTAATTAACTGATACTTTAGATAATTCGTCAATTTACCCTTAAAACTAATCATAAAAGCGTACTTTTGTAACTGTGCTAACTGATTTACAGAAAAAATATCAATTAAAATAAATCTAATTAGGGCGTTTAAACAGGCTATTCGCTAAAGTTTTTGATTCTTAAAAAAGATAAACTAAGCCAAAAAGGAGCTCATAAAATCGCTCTTTTTAGCCAAGTCTATCTAATTTTTTAAAAACCAAAAAGCTAACGCTACTATCCCTAACGCAAAAAAAAACTACCTTCGAGTAGTAATTAAAAACAAAAGAAAATGAACAACAACGACGTATTAAGAAAAATAAGATACACCTTCGATTACAACGATGATAAAATGGTTTCTATTTTTAAACTAGCAGATGTAGAAGTTGACCGAGCACAAATTACAAAATGGCTAAAAAGAGACGAAGACGAAGATTTTGAAGGCATTTACGACAAGCAATTGGCATCATTCTTAAATGGATTTATCAACCTCAGAAGAGGAAAAAAGGACGGAGAACAACCTCGACCAGAAAAAACACTAAACAACAACCTTATTTTAAGAAAACTTAAAATAGCCTTAGATTTGAAAGATACCGATGTTTTAGATTTATTAAATTCAGTCGATTTTAGATTAGGAAAATCAGAATTAAGTGCATTTTTCAGAAAACCAGATCACAAACATTTTAGATTATGTAAAGATCAAGTTTTAAGAAACTTTTTGCACGGAATGCAAATTAAATTTAAAAAATAGTCTTAGCTTTATTTTTTCTACACTTATAAATTACACTTGAACCAATAGAAAACAATTATGAAAACAGTTCTAAAATCAATCATCCTATTCTCATCCCTATTTTTTGCTCAAAATCATTACGGTCAATTAAATTTAGAAGACTATGTAGGAAAAAAATATAAAAAATTATTTAAAGCTGTTAGTAAAGATTCATCATTTGTCAATTGCCGTTTACTAACTGCCAACCCCAATAAAGTAACAGGGGTAGAATTGTATTTTAAAAATGACATACACTATTCTGTTAACTTCACAAAATCTAAACTAAACGATAGTTACGATTGTGAATCTGGAGCCGTTAAACGAATGGAAATTTATGTTATACATCATTACAAAGGAGAAGTTTACCAAAATGGATACTGTAATTGTTCCGATTCGGAAAAAGCTAGAATACTAACTCCATTAATTAAAAAAGTAGAACTTGAGCAAGACTAAAAAACCAACAAAAGAAGTTGGAGACAAAGGAGAAGAGATTGCCGTTTCTTTTTTAAAAGGCAAAGGTTACAAGATTCTTAACAGAAACTGGAGGTCAGGAAAACTTGAAATAGATATTGTAGCACAAACAAAAGATTTGATTGTCTTTGTAGAAGTAAAAACTCGTGCTAGAAAAGACTTTGACTTACCTACGGACTTATTTACCCTTGGACAACAAAAAAGGATTGTAAGCGCATCTCACGATTACATAATCAGCAACGACATCGACTTAGAAGCTCGCTTTGATTTAGTTATCATAATACTAGACAATCCAAACAGTGAACAGATAAATCATATTGAAGAAGCGTTTTACCCTACGCTTTAGAATTGTACTTAGGGTTAAAAACTTATTTAACGATTTTAATATGGTGCTTTTGGCATTTCAACGCTCCAAATTTTCGGGTTTGCACTATGTTTATTTATTGCTCTAACCTTTGGTTTTAGCACGAACTGACAAATGCACTATATTTTTTGTTAGGGTTCTTAATGCGTTGATTGTTGGCTGAATTTCAATTCACCGTAAGTATTTTCCTAAGCAAACTTCATGAGTGTGCAAGCTACAATTCCTGCGGTTTCGGTTCTGAGTCTGTTTGTTCCTAGTGAAACAGGAGTGAAATCATTTTCAAAGGCGAATTGTGTCTCTTCTGGAGTGAAATCTCCTTCGGGTCCAATTAGTATCAATTGGTTTTTTGAAGTATCTACTAATTTTGAAAATTCTTGTTTTGAAAATTCACCACAATATGCGATTGCTTTTAGGTCTGCTGTATTGTTTTTTATAAAATCTGTAACTTTTATAGGGGCGTGAATAGTCGGAATCCACAAGCGTTGTGATTGTTTTAATGCTGAGATGGCTACTTTTTGCCAACGGGCTTCATTAAACTTTTTTCGTTCAGAATTTTTACAAATAATTGGAATAAAATCTGTTAGCCCTATTTCGATTGCTTTTTCCAAAAACCATTCTATTCTATCGTTGCTTTTGGTTGGGGCTATAGCTACGGCTATTTTATTTGGAGGTGTAGCCTCTTCTGTTTTTTTTATAATTTCTACTTCGCAACGTTTTGGATGGTCAAAAACAATATTAGCGAAAGCTTCGAGCCCTTTTCCGTTGACAAGACGAATTGTAGCTCCAATTTTTAGTCGTAATACTTTAATTGCGTGCTTGGACTCTACTTCTGGTAAAGTAACTGTTTCTCCAATGTTTTCGATGTAGAACGTATGCATAATAATGACTAATTATTTGATTAAAACTCCTTTTTTGCCTAGCGTGTGAATTGTTGTTAAGTGTTCTTCTTTTATGGCTCCGGCTACAAAGACAAATTTTTTGTCGTGAATAACTCCATTGATATAAAATGTTAAAAAATACTCATTTGATAGCGCAAAGACTTCTTCTATAATGGGTTCTATTAATTTTCCTGTTTGTGGCTTAATGTCTTTTAAGAAATAATTGACCTGAGCTGTTCTTTTTCGTTCATTGTTAATGATTCCATATCCTTTTGAAGATACAAATGTATTGACTAATGTTTGATCTTCTTTGAGGTTCAATAAGTAAACGTTCCAAACATATTCGGCTGTTTCTATATCTTTTTCCCTTACGATTGCAATGCCTACATCGGATACTTCTGGTATTTGAATGTCTTTTTTCATTGGTAATTGAATTCGAATATAGTCGCTAAGTGTTTTTTTAATTTTTCTTTTACTTCGTTCATATCTATTTCTCTTCCGAGTTCTTTTTGAATAGAAGTAACGGCTTTATCGGTAATTCCACAAGGGACAATGTTGTTGAAATAATCTAAGTCTGTATTGACATTGAGCGCAAATCCGTGCAAGGTAACCCAACGGCTTGTTTTTACGCCTAGGGCACAAATTTTTCGAGCGGTTGGTAAATCTCCATCTAACCAAACTCCTGTTTGCCCTTTTACTCTTCCCGATTCTATTTGGTATTCTTTTAAGGTGCGCATAACGGCTTCTTCCAAATAGCGAAGGTATTGATGTATATCGGTAAAGAAATGGTCTAAATCTAAAATGGGATAACCCACCAATTGACCAGGTCCGTGATAGGTAATGTCTCCTCCTCGGTTTA
>WFNC01000076.1 GCA_015488785.1 Flavobacteriales bacterium
AGTTTTAAGTAATTATATTTGGAGCTTTGGAGATGCATCAGCTTTAGAATCAGCTCAAAATCCAACGCATACGTATCAAACGGAAGGGACTTATGATGTGAAATTGATTGTTGTTTCAGCAGATAATTGTACGGATACTTTAACGCAAAGTGTAACGGTTTATCCATTGCCTATCGTTGGATTTTCGGCTACAGAAATCTGTGTGAATACTCCTCCAACAGTTTTTACAAATACCTCAGCAATCGCTAGTGGAGCTAATGTTGGTTTTGGGTGGAGCTTTGGAGATGTAGGAAATTCTACTTCAACGCAAGAAAACCCATCGCTTGATTATGGCGTTCATGGAAATTACGATGTGACTTTGGCAGTTGTTTCGGACAATGGTTGCGCAGACACGTTAACACAAACCATAAAAGTAAAACACATGCCTGAAGCTAAATTCGTACAAGACACCACAGGAGGTTGCGCTCCGATATGTGTTGATTTTGCAGGTCAATCTACCGATAGTATCGGGATAGAAACTTGGAGTTGGAAATTTGAAGATGCACAAGGAGAGGGAAGTCACAAGTACGAAACATACTGTTATGATAACGAAGGTACATTTGATGTAGAATTAATTGTAATGAATACTGAAGGTTGTTTTGATGTGGTTACAAAACCAGGGCTAATAAAAACGTTTGGTTATCCAACAGCAGAATTTGAGTTGACACCATCGGAAACAACAATCCTTGATTCGGATATTGAATTTGTAAACAGTAGTTCCGATACTTTAGTTTGGATGTGGAGTTTTGACGACGGAACGTTTGATAGTTTAAACTACGAACCTGTCCATCATTATGGAGATACAGGTGTTTATATGGTAGGCTTAACGATTTATAATGTAAATGGATGTTCAGACGTTGTTTACCATCAAGTGATAATTACACCAGTAGAAAATATATTTGTGCCAACCGCATTTTCACCAAATGGAGACGGAGAAAATGATATCTTGTATGTAAGAGGTTACTTAGATGGATTGTATTTTTCAGTTTATGATCGTTGGGGTAAAAAAGTATTTGAATCCAAAGATCAGCGAGAAGGTTGGAATGGAACGATAAACGGAAAACAAGCTGTAGAAGGTGTTTACATGTGGTATTTGCAAACAACGATAAACGGAGAACCAAAAAAACTAAAAGGAGACGTATCTTTGATGCGATAGAAAGTTAAGAACACTAAAAACGACTTGTTTTAAACATAAAATGTTGAGTTTGGAAAATAAAGTGTTTTTTGAGCTCTAGTTGTTAAATATTACTAAGTATTCTATAGGGGGTACTAATTATTTATTTATATTTACTAATACTAAAAAGAGAACTATGTATTTAAAATATTTTTTTAAGAATTATTCATTATTAGTGTTTTTTGTTTGGGTATTTCCTTTTCAAAATTTTCAGGCGCAATCATTTAAGAAAAAGTCATTTGAGAATCATTTTTTTATAAAAGAAAAAGGTCAGTTTAAAAACTTCTCAGAAAAAGCGAACCAGCCATTTAATGAAGAAGTGTTGTACGGAGTGGAAACAGAACAGTTTAATGCTTATTTTGTTGAAGATGGTATTTTGTTTTATTTTTTAGAATATCAAAAAGAGAACCACAACAATTCAAAATTAAAGGAGGAGGATAAGAGGTCATATAAACCAATATGGCATAAAGCAAAAATGGAATGGAAAAATATAGCGAGTAATGTTGAGGTTAAGTCAGTTGATAAGAATAAAGCTTATTTTAACTATGAAAACATTGAAAAACCGAATGCTTGGAATAATATAGCGTCATTTTCTACCTTAATTTATGAAAATATATATGATGGAGTTGATTTACAATTTACCTTTTCTGAGCAAGGAGGATTAAAATATGAGCTTGTTGTAGCTCCAAACACCGATTTGTCTAATATCGCATTCGAATGGCAAGGGTTAGATATTTTAAAATTAGATAAGGAAGGGCAACTAATTTTAAAAAAAAGATTTAAAGGAGAGGTTTTAACTAAAGAATGGAAATTGTTAGATAAGAGTCCTAATGCATTTTATAAAAATTCTAAAGCGGATATACCGACTAATTATATTTTAGAGGGGAATATTGTACGTTTTAATTTACCTCAAAATTCAGGAGAAGAAGGTCTTGTTATTGATCCTTTGTTAGTAAATCCCTCTTTTCCAGCGCTAAATAGAGCTTACGATATAGAAACAGATCAGAATAGTAATATTTATGTTTATGGTAATTATTCGCAAGGTTCCAACCAACATCAAATAAAAAAGTATGATCCCACCGGAAGTCTCCTATGGACTTACAGTACCTATTCTACTTTTTTAGGAGATTTTGCTGTGGATAACCCCGGGAATGTATATATTATAGGGGGATATCCTGCAGGGAAAAGACAGAAATTAAACACACTAGCAGTTCAGCAATGGTCTTTGGCAGGTCTTCCAGAGGAGTGGAGGTTGTCCTTTGATAATGCAAAAACAAACCTAACGGTAGGAGGCGTGTTTCCTGGTGGTAATGTAGCTAAAATGGATGTTTCTTCTGGGAGTATTAGTAATCAATTAGACTACGCTCTTGAAACGAGAGGGTTAGCAACAGATTGTAATGGAGATGTTTATTCTCTTCATGTGACCTATGGTTCAAATAATGGAGCTATTGCAACCAATACGCTAAGAAAAACAAATGCTGATTTTACAGCAGGAGGAGTGGTGACAAGTGGTTTTACGTTGGCAGAGGCTTCGTCAGTAGGATATGCATTTAATCCTGCATATAATGCCAATATTTATCAAGGAACGAATGCTATAGGTGTATTAGGAAATTATGTTTATGTTTATGATGGTTTGCATTTACGTAAGTATGATAAAAGGACACTTACTTTTGTTTCTAGCGTGAGTGTTACCAATGGATCAGTTATGAACTGTAGCGGAATCGCTTATGATTTATGTAGTAATCTTTACGTTGGAACTACTTCAGGGATTCAAAAATACGATACGCTATTAAATCCCATTTCTTCTATTCCTACAACGGATAATGTGTATGATATTATTCTATCTAATGATGGAAATTTATTAGTTTCAGGGAAAACCTTTTTTGGTAAATTCGATATTAATTGTACTGCACCTCCTGTTTTAACAACGACAACTACAGTTCAGTCATGTTTTCCTGGGTCAATTCAATTAACAGCAAGTGGAGGGACTCCTGATTATAACTATGAATGGACAGATGTAAATGGAACTCTTTTAGGTACAGATGTATCGTTATCTAATTTACCTAGCGGTACTTACTATTATTTAATTACAGAAGCTTTTTGTTCATCTCTAACAGGAACTGTGACGATTGATCCTCAGCCGACGTCAACTATTTTAGGAGATGTCAACGGAGCGGTGGGAGGAGCTATACCTCAATGTAATGATTTGCCTGTTCAATTTAATTCGACCTCTACGGTTACTGGAGCTGGAACAATTACAGGCTGGAAATGGCATTTTGGTTTTGGAGATACTATAATTGGACAAAACCCTATTGTCACTTTTCCTTTGGATGAGTATCCAAATTTAACAACCTATAATGTCTATTTACAAACAACAACTTCAGATGGGTGTGTCAATGATACCGTTGTAACTTATACACCATTACCATTGCCATATCCTAATTATACTTATAGTAATGAATGTGTAAATAAAGAAGTTAGTTATACTAATACGAGTCAAATTGTAGCTCCGGCTACTATAGCTTCGCATTTATATAATTTTGGAGATGTAACTCCTTTTTCTACGGTTGAAGATCCAACACATACTTTTTCAACGGTTGGTTATTATAGCACAACGCTACAAGAAACTTCTTCTGACGGTTGCGTTAATGATACAACCTTTTTTGTAACGGTTTACCCTGAACCTGTGGCCGCTTTTTCTTCTTCAACTGTTTGTGAAAATACACCTCCAACATTACTTCAAGATTTATCGACTATTTCTACGGGGAGTATTTCTTCAGTTGTTTGGAATTTTGGAGCGGGAAGCTCTACATTAAATAACCCAAGTTATGATTTTGGGGCTGCTGGAACTTATAGTGTTAGTCTAAAGGTTACTTCTGATTTTGGGTGTGTTGATTCTGTAACGAGTGATGTAATTGTTTTGAATGTTCCTCACGCCGAATTCAGCCTAATCGATAGTTGTGATTATCAAAGTGTAGTTTATACCGACGTAAGTACAATCGCATCACCAGAAACCATAGCTTCATGGAGTTGGGACGTAGATAACGATGGAACCGAAGATTACAACACTCAAAATCCATCGCACTTATTTACCGCTGGAAATTACACTTCAAAATTAACCGTAACCAGTGCTTTAGGATGTTCTAAAGATACAACTATGCCTGTAGTTATTTTTCCAAAACCAACAGCTGACTTTACATTTACCGATAAATGCTTGTACGATTCAATTCCTTTTGTAGATGTATCATCTGTTTCAGGAATAGATATTATAGCCGGGACGATTTGGAATTTTGGAGAAAATTCATTGCTATCTGTTGACGCTCAAATAGCTAATCCTTATTATACTTATTCAACAGCAGGAACTTATACCGTTACCGAAATCGTGACAACATTAAATGGTTGTTTAGATACCATCACGAAGCAAGTTGAAGCTTATGATATTCCTGTAGCATCTTTTAGTGTTGGAAATTCTTGTTTAGATGTTGTTACAACTTATAATGAAAGTTCTACAATCGCAAATGGAAGTATTGCCAATTGGAATTGGGATTTTGGTGATTTAAACTATGGAACAAACCAAAATGAAACGAATACTTATGCGAGCGATGGAAGTTACGATGTACAATTAGTTGTAACAAGTGACCATATTTGTAGCGATACAGTCGTTCAAAGTTTAACTGTTTATCCTAATCCGCAAGTTACTTTTTCGATGAGTAATAAT
>WFNC01000077.1 GCA_015488785.1 Flavobacteriales bacterium
AACTTTAAATAACTCGACTTATCTATTGCATATCTATTTGCTTTTAGTTACTTTTACAGTTAAGCAAAAGAAAAAATGCCTTATATACCTACAAAATTAACAAAAGTTTATTACTCGATTGGAGAAGTCGCTAAAATGTTTGACGTTAATACTTCGTTGATTCGTTTTTGGGAAAAAGAATTCGATGTCATTAAACCTCAGAAAAATAAAAAGGGAAATCGTTTGTTTACAAAAGCAGATGTAGAAAATTTTCATTTAATTTATCACCTCGTTAAAGAAAGAGGCTTTAAACTTCAAGGAGCAAAAGACAAATTAAAAGGAAACAAGTCAGAAACAATTCATGAACACGACATTGTAAAAAGATTGCAACACATTAAACATACATTGTTACAGTTAAAAGAAGAATTATAGACAAATTGGCAGAAACAATTGAAAAGGTACAATTTTAGAGCCTCAAAAAAATAGAATGAAAATAGTTTACGTAACAAGAAGAGAACGATTTAATGCCGCACATCAAATGTGGAATCCAAAATGGGATGAAGCAAAAAATAAAGCGACATTTGGAAAGTGCTCAAACAAAAATTGGCACGGACATAATTACGAACTATTTGTAACGGTAAAAGGAGAGCCCAATCCAGAAACAGGTTATTGTGTCGATTTGAAAGAAGTGAGCCGAGTGGTAAATGAATCAGTAATAAATCATTTAGATCACAAAAATATAAATTTAGAAGTTCCTTTTATGAAAGGAATTTTGGCAAGTACCGAAAATTTAACAATTGCAATTTGGGAACAGCTAGAAGCTAAAATAGCAGAACTTGGAGCTACATTGCATAAAGTAAGACTTTGCGAAACAGAAAATAATTTTGTAGAGTATTTTGGAGAAGAATAATTATAAAAAACAAAAAAATAAATAATGCTAAGAAACAATTTTGAACAAAAAAACAGATCAGAAAATTCTTTTTCTGATGTAATAGATAATAACTTTAACGCAAGAACAGCTTCTTCGAGTTTTGTCTCGAATGTATTTGCAATGATGACTTTGGCACTAGCCATTTCTGGAGTTGCAGCGTATTGGCTAGTAGCCACACAGTTTTACCTAACACTTGGTTCTGTTGGTATAATGGTAATTCAGTTTGCACCACTTGGTCTAGTCTTACTAATGGGATTTGGATATAAGAAACTATCTTCAATCGCCCTTACAGGAGTTTTTCTTATTTATTCTGTATTAATGGGAATGAGTATCGGAATGATTGTATTGATGTATGCAGCATCAACAGTGTATTTAACATTTGGAATTACATCAGCTACATTTTTATCAATGGCATTGCTTGGTTATACGACAAAAACAGATTTAACAAAATTTGGTAGTTTAATGTTTATGGCTTTAATCGGAATTATAATCGCTATGGTTGTCAATTTCTTTTTACAAAGCAGTATGCTAGATTATATTATCAGTATAATTGGTGTTTTGGTATTTACAGGTTTAACAGCTTATGATGTTCAAAAAATTAAAAACATGAGCACACAAGTTGTCGATGGAGCAGAAGAAACTAAAAAAATGGTTATAATGGGAGCATTAAATCTATACTTAGATTTCGTGAACTTGTTCTTGTTTTTACTCCGTATATTTGGAAGTAGAGATTAAAATAACAGATTTATCTTTAAACAAAAAAAAGCATCCTAAATGGATGCTTTTTTTTGTTTGTTGTAGTTTATGGGATTTTCTTTTTCGTTCTCTTAGAGGAAAACATACAAAAGTTAATTGTTATTTCTGTTCCAATTCTTTAATTCTTTTTTCTAAATTAAGAATATACTCCTGTTGTTCTTGCATTGCTTTTACAAGTACTGCGGTCATTTTTGAATAATCCATTCCTAGCGTCTCGTTTGTTTCATTATTTTTATAAACCAATTGAGGCAATGACTCATTGACTTCTTCCGCTATAAAACCGATTTCTGAACGATTTGTTTGATCAAAAATATAATTATATGTAACAGGTTTTAAAGTTAAAATTTCTTCCAAACCGTAAGTTATAGGTTTAATATCTTCTTTTACTTTTTCCGAACTAGACACTACAAATGATGTCGCATAGATTGGTAAAGTTGCT
>WFNC01000078.1 GCA_015488785.1 Flavobacteriales bacterium
ACAGCCTTGTTGATACACGAATAAAAATGTTGAACGTATAAATGCCGACAGTTAATAATATACATAATACAATGGGCGAGTATCAATTAAATTAAACAGTATAAAGAAAGAGAAGAACAAAATATATATGGTGGAATCCGAAAAACCTTATGAGTAGGAAGATTAAAAAAAGGAGTACTTATGAATAACTATCAAAGAATTAATACACGTAAACCAGAGGGCATTGAAAACAAAAGAGCATTTTTAATTGGTTCAGGAATTGCATCATTAGCCACAGCAGAATACTTAATGCGCGATGGGCACATGAAAGGTGGGCAAATCACTATTTTTGAACAAGATAATATTGCCGGTGGAGCAATGGATGGAATTGGAAATCCTGAAGATGGTTTTGTTGCACGTGGAGGTAGAGAAATGGAAGCCCATTACGAGTGTTTATGGGATTTGTTTAGAGAAATACCTTCTATTGAAGAAGAAGGCAGAACTGTTTTAGACGAATTTAAAGAATTAAACGAGGCTGACCCTAATTATTCAAATGTTAGAGCTATATTTAATAGAGGTGAAAAACATCGTAAAACGGATTTAGGTTTATCAGAAAAAAATTCAAAACAGTTAACAAAATTATTGCTTACTAAGGAAGAAGATTTAGGACGTCAAACGGTAGAAGAATATTTCGATAAATCATATTTCGATACTGATATGTGGATGTATTGGAGAAGTATGTTTGCATTCGAGCCTTGGCACTCAGTTCTTGAAATGAAACGCTATATGCAACGTTTTATTCATTTAATGCCGGGGATGAGTACTATGCGAGATTTACTTTTTACAAAGTACAATCAATACGATTCATTAATTCTTCCGTTAAAACAAAAATTAGAGTCAAAAGGTGTTAGGTTTCAGTACGGAACAACGGTAACCGATTTAGATATCGATATTAAAGAAGGAAAGAAAACGGTTACAGGTATTCAATTAACTGTAGATGGAGAAGAAGAAGTTATAAACACAACAAAAAACGATTTTGTATTCTTCACAAATGGTTCAATGACAGAGAATTCTACGTTGGGAGATATGGATACCGCTCCTACTTTAGACCGAAGCGAAGGTGCTGTTTGGAGTTTATGGAAAAAAATTGCAGCTAAAGATGCTGCTTTTGGTAAGCCAGAAGTTTTTTGTAGCGATATCGATAAAACTAAATGGGAATCGTATACCATCACAGCAAAAGGTACAAAGTTTCGCAAGTTATTAGAGGATTTTGCTGAACGTAAATTTTTACCACACAGAACAGCAACTGGAGGAATTATTACGGTTAAAGACTCTAAGTGGTTACTTAGTGTTACTGTAAACAGACAACCACAATTTAAAAACCAACCAGAAGATATAACTGTTGCATGGGCATATGCATTATATCCAGATAATAAAGGTGATTTTATCGATAAAAAGATGAGCGAATGTTCGGGTAGAGAATTATTACAAGAATTACTATATCATTTTGGAATTGTAGAAAAAGACATGAAAGCATATGAAGATGAGTGTATCGTTATTCCAGCTATGATGCCATATATTACTAGTCAGTTTATGCCAAGAGTAAAAGGCGACAGACCAGAAGTAATACCAGAAGGAAGTCAGAATCTTGCATTCTTAGGACAATTCTGCGAAATAAAAGACGACTGTGTATTTACAGTAGAATATTCGGTTCGCGCAGCTATTATGTCTGTTTATCATTTCTTAAATTTAGAAAAAAAGGTGCCTGAAATATATGCAAGTCAATATGATATTCGTGCTTTATCTACCGCCACAAAAACAATGAAAAGCGAGCATGAAGGTGTAATTAAAAGAGTTATAGAAGCTATCGTTAAAAAGAAATTAGCAAATACTACTTTCGAAGATCTAGTATAAGTAATTTTAAAAGAGTCGTTTTGAAATTACAAGACGGCTCTTTTTAATAATTCAGTTTAATTCTAATTGTTTAAATAACGAAATGCCAACAAAGGCTCATCCGTAATGCGGAGTTTAGAAGTAAAATTGAAAATATGAATATAAAATAAATATTGGTGTAGACTGAAAGTATAGTGCTTCAGAAACTCGCACTAACCATATAAAAACTGTTAGTGTGCATTTTTGCCAGTTATAAAACCATAAGCTTTTGGAAAGATTTTTTGAAAGGAAAATCGAAAAAATAGCCTCTCTCCTATTTGTAAAAAAACAGACCTCGAAGTCTTTGGTTTTGTTTGTACGACAGAAATTTTTTTTAAAACTGCTTTCTGATGGAAATATTGAAAACGATAATAAGAATTGAAAACAATATAAATCGGCTACCAAGGTGAAAGCAAAACTCAGGGAATTAAGCTTTTACATGAGAAATTTGATGGTTTAAACGGTGTTAAAAATACCATCAAAAAATATAGAGTTTTATAAAACTGGCAGGAAGAAAATAGAGACGAAACACTAACACAATATCCTCCTTACCTATATTAACGTAATACGAGAAGTTATTTTTACTAATTTAGCTTGCTAAGATTAACTCAAGATTAAAGTATTAAAACCCGTACTACACATGGGCAAACCATTGTAACCTATGTGATACGATAAAAGTAATAATAAAATAATCATATATAAAAGATAATAATGAAAAAAAGAATAATTATTGTTGGCGGGGGTTTCGGTGGTATTACTGCTATGCATGCACTAAAGAAACAATTAGGGCATAAAGTA
>WFNC01000079.1 GCA_015488785.1 Flavobacteriales bacterium
AAATATTATATTATACTTTTATTGGTTCTTTTTGGAAGTAATATTACGTTAGCTCAATGCTCGTGGAATTCTAATCTTAATGGAAATGGAGGGGGAATTTTCAACAATGGAGATATGGTTTACTCTGATACCCTTAGTATTTGTTCTGGAGAAAATATAGCGCTAGACATAGATCATTTATCTGGATTCAATACCATTGACTGGAAAATAAATGGATTTGAACAAGGTCCTACACAAATAAGTGAAACCTATACAAACGCAACGAACACTTCTTTAAATTATCAATTTATTGTACTTTCTGAATTTAACGCAGACTGTTGGACTGATACATTAGTTGTTTCAGTTAATTCTAAGCCTTCAATATCTCGTTTACATAAAAATTTGGTTTGTCATTCAATAAGTCAAAGTACTGGGGATGGAGCTATTTACATTGAAAGTAATCACCCGATTCAATCAACTAGCTATATAGGAGGTTTGAATACTAGTTTTTCCCCTACCTACAATGACAGTACACTTTATGATACAATTCAACTTTTATCAGCTAACCCGTACAGCGTTTTTATAACAGACACAAACAATTGTAACAGTGATACAGTTGACGTTATAATTACTCAACCAGATCCTCTTCAAGTTCATTTTTCTTCAACTATCAACGACAAATGCAAGCAAGGAACTGGAAGCGTTACACTTCATGGAACTGGAGGGACAATGCCTTATACTTATAGCCTGCTCTCTCAAAGCACAACCATAGTAACTACGCAAGACTCAATCATTCATGAATTAGTAGGTGGAGCAAATGGAACCACATACACCTGTGATATAACAGATGTAAATGGATGTCCAAATCAACCAACGAGTTCAGGGGCTTTTACTATATATCAATCTGATCAAGATAAACCTGGCTCCCCTCATTTTCAAGATACAATTAATTACTGTCCAAACGACGTAGTTGTTTTGCATGAAGATGAAGACGATTACACTTACTTCTACTATTTCGACAACTTTAGCGACTCTACTTATACATCAGGAAACTCTATTAATCTTACATCAAGTCAGTTGGATATTTATGATTCTGTTTATGCCTTTAGAATTGGAGGCTTAGGGCAACCTAATGAAGGCTGTAAAAGTGATGCTCCAAAAGTTATTTTAATTGAGCAAAAAGACTGTGACACAATAGACAATACTCCTAACATTACAACCAATTCATTTTCTCCAAACGATCCATTGCATCCAGAAAATAATACCTTTATTATTGATTTGAGCCATATTTCTGACCCTACTATCAATGATGTAAAAGTAACCATCATGAACCGTTGGGGAGATGTTGTTTACTATACAGAAAACTACGACAATAAAATTAATGTTTGGCAAGGAGACAATCAAAAAGGAGAAACTCTAGCTGAAGGTACTTATTTTTATACCATAGAAATTCCTAGCATAGGATACAATACCAGTAATTGGGTTTACTTAGATTTAAAATAAATAAAAGATGAATAAATTTAAAATATTAACTATCCTCTTTTTCATAGGACTTTTTTCCTTAGAGAGTTTAGCACAACAAGACGCTTTGTTTAGTCAATACATGTTCAATCCATTGGCTATAAACCCCGCTTATGCAGGTTCGAGAAATTCCTTTAGCGGAATTTTACTCCACCGAAACCAATGGGCAGGAATGGGAGGAGCTCCCAAAACAGTCAGTTTAGCTGTCCACAGTCCTATAAAAGGAAAAAACTTTGGTTTAGGATTAAATTTGCTAGCAGAAACAATTGGACCTACACAAAACTCAACTTTACTTGGAACTTATGCATATCACCTTAACTTAGGTAAAGGTAAAATATCTTTTGGGTTGAGAGGAGGCCTCTACTCTACCGTACTAAAAAATGATTTACTTAGTTATACTGATGATTCAGGAAAGGAAACTGGAAATTTTAAAAGTACTCGCCCCAATTTTGATTTTGGAACATATTATCACACCGATAAATTTTATGCTGGCTTTAGTGCCAATCATTTAGGAAAACCAAAGTTTGAAAAAGGAAATTCTAAACTTGTTTTGAGTACACATTATATGGCTTTTATAGGAAATGCTTTTGTTCTAAACAAAAATTTTGTTCTAAAACCATCAGGAATGATTCGATATACAAATGGTGCTCCGTTGAATTACGATCTAAATGCAAGCGTTTTATTAAAAAAAGTACTTTGGTTAGGAGCATCTTACCGATCATCACTTAATAAAGCAAATAAAAGAGCTAGTCTTGTTTTTATTACTGAATTCAATATCACACAATCTTTTAGAATTGGTTATAGTTATGACTTCAGTTTAGGAGCAATGAAAGCATATAACAGTGGCTCTCACGAAATTTTCTTAGGAGCAGATTTGTACAGCAAAAGAAAAAAATCAATCTCACCAAGATATTTATAAGACTACAAAGCGATTAAAATGAAAAATATACAACTCATAATTTTACTTCTGACACTGTTTTTTAGCAATCTAATTACAGCACAAGATAAAGTAATCATCAAACAAACCGACTTTGAAATATTTTCAATTTATGGTATTAATACAGCATATAACGAATTTAGCCCCGTTTTATATAAAGACAATTTCGTATTTGTTTCGGATCGAGAATATGATTTAAAAACACTAGGAGAAGGGAATTGGAAAAAGACACTTCACGTAAATGTTTTTAATGCAAAATTTGAAGATATTTTTAATGACTCTATTGTTTTAGAAAAAATAAACTTATTTGATAATAACCTGGTAAAAGATGATCACGTAGGTCCAATTACCTTTAATAAAGCAGGTGATGAAGCTATCGTTACCATTGTAACACATAAAGAGAGTAAAATATTTGGAAAAGCGATTGCTACACCTCAACTATATCGAGTAAAAAAAGAAAACAAAAGTTGGAAAAACTTAGAATTGCTACCATTCAATACGGCTAAACAATCCTTTGCTCAGCCCACTTGGTCTCCTGATGGGAATCGATTATATTTTGCTTTAAATAAAAATCCTGGATCAAACGAAAGTGACCTCTATTTTGTTGATCGAAAAGAAGGGAATTGGAGTAATCCAACAAAGGTGAAAAATATAAACTCAAAGGGAAATGATATGTTTCCTTATTTAATCGACAATAAGATTTACTTTGCATCAGACAGAGATGGAGGTTTTGGAGGTTTAGATTTATATGTCTCAGAATTCAAAAACAACGAATGGAGTGAACCAAAAAATTTAGGTAAAACAATTAATACCGAAGCAGATGAATTTGCAATGGTGTTTAATGTGAATAAAACAAGTGGTTATTTTTGTTCGAACAGAAGCTACGGAAAAGGGAAAGACGATATTTTTGCATTCGAACTTATTGAAAAAACAATTGTAAAAGACCTCGCATTAAACGGTAAATTAACATTTAGACATTTAAAAAATAAATCGACGGAAGGATTGACGATTGGAATGTACAATGAAGAAGGAATCTTAATTGACAAAGCTAAAGTCAATGCCGATGGAAGTTTTACATTCAGAAAAATTCCTCAGAATCAAAAATATTCTTTAAAAATGATTGATCAAGGAGACGAAATGATATTAACGTTACTAGATGCTAAAGAAGATTTAATCTTAATATCGGATAAAAAAGGTAACTTTATTTACCGAAAACTATCATCAAGTAATATTGGATCATTAGCTCTAATTGACCAAGAAGACATCAACCTTCTAAATAAAAACGGAGACTTGTCAGGGCAGTTTATTTTCAAAAAATTGAGCAATAAGGATTCTGAAGGAATGAATATTTACCTTGTAGATGAAGAAGGTAATATCATCATGCGAACTAAAACAGATAAGTACGGAAACTTTATATTTAAAAAGGTATCATCGGAAAGTAACTACACGCTAAAAACAGATAGTGAAGAAGATTTTGATCTTTTAATATTCAATAAAAAAGACCAATTATTAGCAAGACTAACGAAAGATGCTGAAGGTAATTTTATTTTTAGAAAATTAAAAAATAAAGGAACTGGTATAAATGCATTACAAACGGAAGAGGATGAATTAATTTTCTTAGAAAAAAGAGCCACTTTGATGGGGCAATTTGTTTACAAAAAAATTAAAAAGAATGTAGGTGTTTTAGATGTCCAAGTACACGACAATGATAAATTATTAAAGACAGTTAAATCTACAAAGGAAGGAGATTTTATGGCGGTAGGCTTAGGTATTAATGACCAATATAAATTTAAAATCACAGACGAATCTACGCTAAAAGAAGAACCTATTTTGAACATCACAAATCGTTTTCATCAAACGGTTGCAGTACTAAACAGAGATAATGTCGGCTTCTATGTATTTAATAAATCTGAAGATTTTAACTTAGGAGATTCGGTTGTAAACATTGAAGTTATTCAAATAGAACAAACAGATATTCAAAATACCGAAGTTATCTTTTATGATAATAATGAATTTAAACTAAGTAAAGAAAATAAAGCTTTATTAGATAAAAAAATAAAAGAGCTTAAAGCTCACGAAGAACTTTTAATTAGAATAGAATCTTACGCATCCTCTAAAGGTACAGTAGAATACAACAATTTACTAACCATGAAAAGAAAAGCTAAAGTATTACAATACTTCACTGCAAATGGAATTCATCAATCAAGGATAAAAGCTTTTTCTTACGGAGAAGAAAGAACTCAAGAAGAGCAAAATGAAGAACAACAACGCTTAAGCAGAAAAACAGAATTGACTACATTTAAACTTAAATAATGTCTAAATACCTCAAACCTAGAAAAAAATATAATCCACCTAATGAAAAAGTTGGTGAAATTATACAAAAAATAGTAAAATGGTATTTTAAACCCGAGTACATTGGTTTAGATAATTTAGCTGAAGACAAACCTGCTTTATATGTTTCCAACCATACCTTATTGGGACTTACAGATGGTCCATTGTATATGGGGAAATTACTTTATGAAAAAGAAATATACCTACGTCCTTTAGTTGATAAAATGCAACGTCATATTCCTATTTGGAGAAAATTAATCAATGATTTCGGGGGTGTAGTTGCCAGTAAGAAGAATTGCAAAAAATTAATGGAGCAAGGGCAACATATTTTAGTTTTCCCAGGAGGCACAAACGAAGCGTTTAAGAACGAAGGAGAAGAATACCAATTAATTTGGAAAGAACGCTTTGGGTTTGTAAAATTAGCGATCGAAAGTGGTTATCCAATTATCCCCATTTCGGGACTTGGAGGTGATGACTTATACGACATTATTTTAGATAAAGATCATATTATGGCTTCTTTCATTGGGAAATGGTTAAAAAATACTGGTATTGCCGATAAATATTTTAGAGGAGGCGAAAGTATCCCTCCATTAGTTTCTGGTTTGGGAGGAACTTTCTTACCAAAACCTAAAAAAATATATTATCACTTTGGAAATCCTATACCAACTGAGCAATACAACGGAGATACATCTAAAGAAACTTTAGAAACAATAAGAATGCAAGTTGAACTTGACATCTATAAAGGTATGCTCGAAATGATTGAACTAAAAAAGAAAGAAGGATTTAAAAATCAAAGTCGATTTTGGAAAATTGTAAAACATTACGAAAAAAAAATAAAGTGAAAAAGCACCGCCATTTTGTAGTTCATAAACCCTACGGATTTTTATCTCAATTTATCTACGAAGGAAAACGAAAAAAGAACAAAGGCTTATTAGGAGAATTATTTGATTTTCCAGAAGGAACAATGGCAATAGGAAGATTGGACGAAGACTCAGAAGGGTTGATTTTCTTAACTACCGACGGAAAAACTAGCCATGCAGTTAGAAGTAAAAAAGTAGAAAAAGAATACTACGTTCAATTAGACGGTATCATCACCGACGAAGCATTAGACAAATTAAAAAATGGAATAGAAATAGGTGTAAATGGTTCTAAATACATGACACTTCCTTGTAATGCTTTTCGTTTAACCCCTCCTCCTACTTTCCCCGAACGAACCAGAAAAGTAAGAGACGACAGGCATGGGCCAACCTGTTGGATTTCAATAACAATCTCAGAAGGAAAAAACAGACAAGTCCGAAAAATGACTGCTGGAGCAGGATTTCCTACACTTAGATTATTTCGGATTAGAATAGGAAATACAAAACTAGAAAACTTAAAAGCAGGAGCGGTAATTGAAGTTGATCATTTTAATATACACTAATCTATTTTCTTAAAGTACTCAAAATAAACAGGATACAATGAGGCATTAAAATTCTTTCAAAAAAAACTAAAAAAAACATTATTTATTCAAAAAAGTTTCCTTTCTTTGCAAACACAAAATTGGAAACAATTTATGTTTTTGATTCGTTAGCTCAGCTGGTAGAGCACATCCCTTTTAAGGATGGGGTCCAGGGTTCGAACCCCTGACGAATCACAAAAAAAGCTAATCAGAAATGATTAGCTTTTTTTTGCTTTAATTTTTATAATCAAAAGTTCTACTCTCCAAAAACATTAATAGCTAACGCTCTTTCTTTATCACTTACCAATTCTTTTTCGGCATACAATCTTACTCTTCTTTGTATATCAATAAATTCTTCATTGCTTAAAGAAGCAAAACGTTCTATACTTGTTCTGAATTGAGCTATTTCTAAATCTAGGTTGTCGCCAATTTTTAATTCCGTCAGTTTTTTCCAAGGTGTATTGTTACTGACAATTGCAGGACGACCAAAACTCAAAGCTTCTGCTATGGAATGACCGTAATTTTCGTTTAAACTTGTACTCACTAACACTTGATAAGACAAGAACATTTTAGAAACCTCAATTGGCGGAACTGCTCCTGTATTATGAACCTTAATATTATTTGGTAGTTTATCTATTATTTGCTTACATTCTTTCCAGTATTCTTTATCTTCAATAGGGCCAACTAAGCTAATTGTTAATTTATAATTCGTTGAGACTTCATTCAGTACTTTTAAGAAAAAGTGAATATTTTTTATGGGTACAATTCGTCCAATCATTAAAATAGATAATTCTCCTTCTTTTTTCTCTAATGGAGTAAATACCGTTGGAATCAACGCTAAATTTTTGGCTATTCGAGCTTCTATTTTAGTTCCAAAAACAGTTTCTATTTCTTTTAATTCTTGATGAGAAGTAGCGTGCCATCTGACTGCATCATATAGACCTAAAACTTTTGATAATTTAAGAAAAACTTTCTTTTTTGTCGATTTTATAGCTAGTGACGCTTTGCCAAGCATTCCCCTTGGAGCGACTACAACTTTCGCTTTTTTTCGAAACAAAAAGAGTGGTAATAATGTAAACTTAGTCGAAAATAAACTATTCAAATAAATTTGATCAGGATTTAAAATTTGGTATTCTTTTTTAAAACGATTGGCAGATATTTCTTCTTTAGAAAGATACAATACAGATGCTTTCCCTTGTTTTGTCCATTGATTAAGCTTTACATTTTCTAACACACTTCCATCTCTATCCATCGACGAAGTGATAATGTAAAAATCGTACACATTGGATAGCGTTTCGACCAAATTATAAACAGAACGAATTGGACCACCAGCCTTGTAAGCAGGAACATACCAATCTATAAAAATTAATATTTTTTTCATACTAAATATTACTTATAATTTTTCTTTTAAATATTTGGCAGTATAAGACCTTTTTTCTTTTATTAAATCTTCTGGAGTTCCTGCAAAAATTAATTCTCCACCGTCTTTTCCTCCTTCAGGGCCTAAATCTAACACCCAATCAGCACATTTTATGACTTCTCCATTGTGCTCTATAATTAAAACACTGTGTCCGATTTCGATTAGCGAATAAATCGCAACAAGCAACTTATCTATATCATGAAAATGTAAACCTGTTGTAGGCTCATCAAAAATGAATAATGTTTTTGTTCTTGTATTTTTTTTCGATAAAAAAGAGGCTAATTTTATTCGTTGCGCCTCTCCTCCACTCAGCGTATTACTCGATTGTCCCAACTGAACGTAACCTAAACCTACGTCTTGCAATGGTTTTATTTTTGTAATAATTTTTTGTTCCAACGGATCTAAATTCTCAGAAAAAAAATCGATTGCATCATCTACTGTCAACGTTAGAATATCATAAATGTTCTTCCCGTTATAACGCACTTCCAAAACATCGTCTTTGAACCGTTTTCCTTTACAAACATCACATTCTAAATGTACATCTGCCATAAACTGCATCGAAACCGTAGTTTGCCCTTCTCCTTCGCAAGCATCACATCTTCCTCCCTCTACATTGAAACTAAAATGTTTGGGCTTATATCCATTTATTTTTGATAATTGTTGATTGGCAAACAATGCGCGTATATCATCATAAGCCTTAACGTAAGTTGTTGGATTTGAACGAGAACTTTTCCCTATTGGATTTTGATCTACAAATTCTATTTCACTTATTGCTTTTACATCTCCCGTAATACTTTTAAAAGCTCCCGTTTTATTTGCTGTTCCTCCATGTATTTTTTTTAATGCTGGATACAATATTTGCTTTACCAAAGTTGATTTACCACTACCACTAACACCTGTTACAACAGTTAAACATTCCAAAGGTATTTCAACCGAAATATTTTTAAGATTATTTTCTTCTGCTCCTTTTATAAGAATACTCTTGTTCCATTTTCTTCTCTTTTTAGGAACAGGAATAGCTAATTTACCTGTTAGATACTTAGCCGTTAAACTTTTATCCCCATTAATTAATTCCGAATGATCGCCTTGAAAAACAACTTCACCACCAAAAGAACCAGCCATTGGTCCCATATCTATAATCTCGTCGGCAGCTTTCATGACCTCTTCTTCATGCTCAACAATAATCACTGTATTCCCCAAAGCTTTTAAAGCCTTCAAAACATTCAATAATCTTTCTGTATCTCTCGGATGTAAACCAATACTTGGCTCATCTAAAATATACATAGAACCAACCAGACTACTACCCAATGAAGTCGCTAGATTAATCCGTTGAGATTCTCCTCCTGAAAGCGTATTGGACATTCTACTCAATGATAAATATCCAAGTCCTACATCACTCAAAAACTCTAATCTCGACTTGATTTCAATTAATAATTGACGCGCAATTTTTGTGTCTCTTTTGTCTAAAATCAACTTCGTCATAATTTCTTTAGCTTCATCTATACTCGACAAAGCTATATCTGTAATTGAATACCCATTAATTTTGACATAATTAGCATCTTTTCTAAGTCTTGACCCCTCGCAATCATTGCAATCGGTTTTTCCTCTGTATCGGCTAAGCATTACTCTAAATTGGATTTTATAAAGCTGAGCTTCTACATCTTTAAAAAAGAGATCTAACCCTCCAAAATATTTATTCCCTTTCCAAAGTAAATTAACCTGTTTTTTAGACAACTCATTAAACGGTTTATGGATTGGAAAATCAAAACGGTGAGCATTCATAACTAAAGCTTCATTCCACAAACTCATTTTTTCTCCCCTCCAACAAGCGATTGCTCCTTCGTAAATGGTTAGTGATTTATCTGGAATAACTAAATCAGGATCAATTCCTAGTATTTTCCCAAAGCCTTCGCAAGTAGGACAGGCTCCAATTGGATTATTAAAGGTAAAAAAATTGACTGAAGGTTCTGTAAATGCGATTCCGTCTAATTCAAATTTGTTTGAGAAACTTCTACTCGAAACTTCCTCATTAAATTCTTTAATAATACAAACTCCATCTCCTTCAATAAAAGCAGACTCTACCGACTCTGCAATTCGAGCTCTTGTTTCATCTGTTAAATTCGTTTTCATCAAACGATCAATCAAAAGCAACGGATTTAGTTTAATCAAATCAGCTTCAGCATAGTTTATAAAACTTTCAATTCGCTCAATTTTATTCTCCACTACAATACGAGAAAATCCTTGCGCTACAAAAATTTCTAACTGTTTTGAAAAGCTTCTTCCTTTAGGAATTGAAATAGGACAAGCAACCACATATTTACTTTTATCAGCAAAGGTTTCAATGTATTTAATCACATCTTCAACACCTTCTTTTCTTACTTCTTTACCTGAAACAGGAGAAATTGTTTTACCAATTCGGGCAAAAAGTAATTTCAAGAAATCATAAATTTCTGTAGAAGTTCCAACTGTAGATCTCGAATTACGACTATTAACCTTTTGTTCGATTGCAATCGCAGGAGCTATTCCCTTTATTCCATCTACATCAGGTTTGTCTAACTTTCCTAAAAACTGACGTGCATAAGAACTCAAACTCTCTACATATCGACGTTGCCCTTCAGCATATAACGTATCAAATGCCAATGAAGATTTACCAGAGCCAGAAAGACCTGTAATAACAGTCATTTTGTTTCTAGCTATGGCTACGTCTATATTTTTAAGATTATGAACCCTCGCTCCTTTTATCAAAATATGTGTATGATATGTTTTATCTTTAAAAGCCATAACCTCAATTTTATATTTTTATCAAAAGTAACATTTTAACTCGAATTATTCATTACTAAAACTCAACTATAAAATAAATCGAATTCGTTAAAAAAAAGTTAAAATAATATACCTTATTATTAATTACATCAGCTATTACATTAACGATAGAGAAAATGACTCCTCAATTCACGCATTTATTGCTTTTATTACAAATATCTTCTTATATTTGCAAAAAAAATTAAAGTTAATTAACCATTTATTACAATGAAAAGAATAATTAAAAGTGCTTTATTAATTGCAGGAGCAACTGCAATGTTAGCCAGTTGTGCAACTTTAGCAAAGCAACACAAAAAAGGTCACTCAGTAACTTTAGATCCAGAACAAAAAGGAGCTTTAGTATTTGTAAACGGAGAATATAAAGGTAAATCACCAGTTGTATTAGACGTAAAACCTAAAGAAAAATATGAAGTTACTTATTTGAAAAAATCATATTTATCAAAAACATTTAATGTTCAAAGTAAAGTATTGAAAAAGTGGGTAATTAAAGATATTTTTGCAGGAGCAGCAATTGGAGCACCAGTAACATTATTAGTTGATCATTTAACTGGAGCTTGGAAAGGTGTTGATGAGAAAACAATACCTAAAACATTAACGCATTGGAGTAAAGTTGAGAATCCTAATGATTACTTAAATCAATTATTCCAAATAGAAGATTTATACTTTGAAACAGGTAGTTCTACAATCAAGACATCTTCTTATACTAACTTAGATAAACTAGCTGCGATTTTAAATAATTATAATACAATCAAATTAAAAATTCATGGACATACTGACAAAACAGGAAGTGTAGAATTGAATCAAAAACTATCTAAAGCAAGAGCTGAAGCAGTAAAAAAATATTTAACAGCAAAAGGTGTTTCTGCAGATCGTTTAATGTCTGAAGGTCACGGTTCAAGTATCCCTGTGATAAATGAAGATAATGAAGCTGCCTACAAATACAACAGAAGAGTTGAATTTGAATACAGCTTGTAATCTATTTTTATCAAAAAAGCCCTTTTACTAAATTAGTAAAAGGGCTTTTTTGTTTCTATAATCTAAGTAAAATACCTTTCCTTTTCAGCTAATTTTCTACTAAAAATGTTTTCAATTCAGATTAAAAAAATGTTAAAAAGTCTAAATCATTTATGAACCATTCAAAAGTTATCAAATAAGATCGATAATTATAAATGACTAAATACTTTTTGCATAAAAAAGAACAGAATCTCATCAAAATATATTGACGAAAACAGTAATAAAACAGCACGCTAAATAAAATTACCACTAATTAATTTCACTAAAAGCGAATCAGTAAGCGTATATTCCTGTATTATTTAGTAAAAAATTAAGATAATATTTTGATATTGATAAAAATCATACTATTATTGTGCAATCAAATAGGTGTTTTTTCACTTAACCAATAAAAACAACAAATGAAAAAGTTATTATTCATAGGCTTTATTTTACTATCCCTTTTATCGTTAGCCCAAGATAAAGGAGTAATTATTTTAGAAGGTCAATATCAAGGAGTTGATTTATATGTTCAAAATCCTTACGCTAGTTCAGGAGTTGGTTTTTGTGCTTATAAAGTTACAATAAACGAAAACGTTACGACTGATCAAGTTGAGTCAAGTGCATTTATCATTGATTTTACGACACAAGGATTAAAAGTTGGAGACAATGTTGTTGTAAAAATATATCACAAGTCTGATTGTCATCCTAAAGTTTTAAATCCTGAAGTTTTAAGACCAAAAAGTACATTTAATGTTACAAGTATAAAAGTTGGTGATGACAAAATATTAAGATGGACTACAACAGGAGAGCAAGGTAAGTTAACTTACGAAGTTCAACAATACAGATGGAACAGGTACATTAAAGTTGGAGAAGTTGAAGGAATTGGTACAGATTCAGAAAACAAATACCAATTTAAAATTACTCCTATTTCTGGAGAAAATAAATACAGAGTTGTTCAAACGGATTACACAGGAAAGAAAAGACAATCTAAAAAGACAAGTTACGAAAGTGATGCTAAGCCAGTTGATTTAATCAGTAAGAAAAGTAAGACGTTAGATTTTACTGGAGAAACATTGTTTGAAGTATATGATGTATATGGAAATCTTGTAAAAAAAGGATTCGGAAAAAATCCAAATGTAGAGAATTTGAAAAAAGGTTTATATTATGTAAACTTTGATAGTAAGACTGGAGAAGTTTGGAATAAAAAATAATACAAACTCAATAAAATTAAAAGCCTTCAATAACAATGTTATTGAAGGCTTTTTTATGAAAAATACAATATGAAAAACATAGAACACATCGGAATCGCAGTTAAAGACATGACTGTTTCTAAAGATTTATTTTCTAAACTGTTAAACACAACTCCGTACAAAACAGAAAAAGTAGAAACAGAAGGGGTAGAAACAATGTTTTTTAAAACAGGAGAAACAAAAATAGAGCTGTTATCAGCTACAAACGAAAATAGTCCAATAGCTAAATTTATAGCTAAAAAAGGCGAAGGTATTCATCACATTGCTTTTGAAGTAAAAGACATCGAAGCAGAAATAACTCGACTAGAAAAAGAAGGGTTTACTTTGATTAATTCAACACCCAAGAATGGAGCAGATAATAAAAAAATAGCTTTTTTACACCCAAAATCTACAAATGGTGTTTTAATAGAGATTTGTCAAGAAAAAGCGCACTAATATCTTCTCCTTTTTTCAATAAATATGTATTTAACTTAACCTTTTTGGCGCCTTCAATGTGTTGTTTAGAATCATCTATAAACAAGGTTTCTGCTGGGTTTAAGTTGTTTTTACTCATCACATAATTAAAAGCTTCAGCGTTTGGCTTACGATAACCTATTTGGTTTGAATAATAGTGATTTTCAAATAGAGATTCAAATAAGTTTATCCCAAACTTTTGATTAACGTATTTTGTAAAATATTCAATGTGAATTTCATTTGTATTACTAAGAAGAAAAATTCGATAATTGGCACTTATTTTTTTTAATAATTCTATGCGTTCAGCGGGCAAATCTAAAAGCATTGCATTCCAAGCCGCTTCTATTTCTTCTTTAGTTTTAGAAGGTATAAATTGTCGGATATACTCTATAAACTCCTCCCCTCCTGTTCTTCCTGTTTCAAAATCATTAAAGACATTGTTTTGTTGCGCTTGAGAGTATAATTCATCAAAATTAAGGATTCCCAATTTAACAAATGCTTTTGAAGTCAAATGATAGTCAATATTAAGAATAACACCTCCAAGATCAAAAATAATATTTTTTATTTTTTTCATAATAAATTTGTTTAATTCAATACAAAGATGCATCTTTGCACTCAGAAAACAAAATTTACTTTTGTTTTGGGCCCTTAGCTCAGCTGGTTAGAGCACCTGACTCATAATCAGGGGGTCCACAGTTCGAGCCTGTGAGGGCCCACAGTGAGAAAAAAGCTTTACAGAAATGTAAAGCTTTTTTTGTTTCTTCGGTTTACATATGGTTTACATAAAACTACTCCTTTTTCTTATTTTTATTATCGGTGGTTCTATTATTGATATTCTTCAATAAATAAAAAGATACGATGAAACAATTAAATATCTTTCTTGACAAAATAATGAAAGTGGCGGAAAAAGTCTCTAAAATTGAATGCCCAGAGATGCAGTTACTTATTTTAAAACTCAGTATAATACACTAGAGGAAAATAGTGAATTAATCGGAAATGATTTAGATTCTCTTTTCGACTTATCCTCAAAAGAAAGAGCTCTTGCTAAAAATAAAATTAATATCCGAATTGAGGAAATTAACGATGTATTTAGAACCAATGAATCGACCTATTATAAAACGGGATATTATGATTCGGCTTTACAAGAAGAGCTTAGTAAATTCAATGGGCTATTCTTTCTCACATATAAGTTTATGCAAAACTTAGGTTCTACACAAAGTAAAAATTATCCTTATGCTTTTTTGAAGAAAGCGCATCAAAATAACAAGGACAATCCATTCACGCAAACAATTACAGAAGAATATAACGCGAGTTTTACTGTTGCTGACAATTCAGAACCGAAGAGAAAAGAAATTCATTTAAAGAAATTAGATATAAAAGGTCTAAGTGAGCACCTTTCCCCTCATTTTGTAAATTCTAAAGAGCTCTATTCGATTTTACATGGAAATATACCAAAAGAAAAATTAGTATTCATTGGATATAGTACAGAACTGCTTTATGTGTTTAATAAGTTAAAATTAAACAATTAAATAGTTGAAGAAAGGCAAGAAATTATAGACCGGCTATTAAAGTGCTTTCAATTCAAGAATAAAACGACAAGTGAAATTACAATTCCAAATCCTATTTCTTACTATAATAAATATCAAGAAGATGTAGAAAAAATACCAAAAAAGTATACCGACCTTCAAAAAATAGAAGAGTTTTATGAGGAATAATAATACATTTCATCTGTTTTTAACGAAAACTCACCTGTTTTCAACGATGTTTCACCTGTTTTGCTTTTTGTTTTAACTATTAATATTTATTCATTTACATAAAATTAATAATTATGAACAAAAACCTAAACTTAGGACTAGAAGAATTAATTTCTTCTGCAATTGAGAAATCTGTTGCTAATGCTTTCAGAAAAGAAAAGCTAAACTTGAAAAAAGAAACTCCATTTAAGAAAATTGGAGGTATAGACTTAGCTGTTGAGATTACAGGCTTAACAGAAATACAAATGCTAACGCTGAATCTTTTAATTCTAAAATCAAACTCTTTAGAGCTAATCAAAGAGGTTCACAGATGTCAAATTCTTCCTATTTAGACTAGCTCAACTTTTTGCCTAATCCCCAAATTTTAGACGCGCCCCCCCCTTTTCTTCCAGTAATGAGAGGTATTGCTACACTTAGAGCAAATAATTCCTTCTTGCTCTCGAATCTGTTTAAATTTCAACTTGCAACTCTCTTCTGTTGGATAAATCTTGTAAAAATCTAATAATTTCATATCTATAATTGTTAAGTTGATATAAAAGTACAAGCTTACAACGTAATCTATTTACGTTCTAAAAAAAAACTTGGGGAAACAAGCGTATAATTTATCTTTTAATTGATATGGATACTGAATTTCGTTCCGTTGTTTTGCGTTAGGGATTACTCATTTATTTTTATTTTATAAATGTGTATTCGTGAAATCGCTTCGCTCAGTTGAAGCGGCATCCTTTTCTGTTTTTTTTATTTCAAAAAAAACAGAAAAGATACAGCGGATAGCCCGCTCGAACGCCCAAAAAATTATTGTTCTAAACCCTAAATTTGGTTAATTATAAAAATTAAATAACGTTCAACTTTTTACCTACTTTTATAAATGCATCTACCGCCTTGTCTAAATGTTCGGTGGTGTGTGCAGCCGATATTTGAGTTCTAATTCTCGCTTTGTCCTTAGGCACAACAGGGTAAAAGAAACCGATTGCATAAACGCCTTCTTTCAACAATTCGTTGGCAAAATCTTGCGATAAAGCCGCGTCGTACAACATAATCGGTACAATTGGTGAGTTCCCTTCTTTTACATCGAAACCTGCCGCTACAATTTTATCCTTAAAATATTTGGTATTGGCTTCCAATTTATCTCTCAACGAAGTGTCTTTGCTCAAGATATCGAAAACCTTATTTGCTGCTCCAACAATACTCGGAGCCAATGAATTCGAAAATAAATAAGGACGAGAACGTTGACGTAAAATTTCTATAACTTCCTTTTTTCCAGTTGTATAACCGCCCATAGCTCCCCCAAGTGCCTTACCCAAAGTTCCCGTTATAATATCGACTCTGTCCAATACGTTGTGAAATTCTGGAACTCCACGACCTGTTTTTCCTATAAATCCAGCCGAGTGACATTCGTCGGTCATTACCAAGGCTCCATATTTGTCTGCCAAATCACAAATTTCGTCCATTTTGGCAAGGTCACCATCCATAGAAAATACACCGTCTGTAACGATTATGGTGTGTCTTTGTGCTTGCGCTTTTTTCAATTGTTCTTCCAAGTCAGCCATATCGCTGTGCTTAAATCTGTAACGTTGTGCCTTGCATAATCTTACGCCATCAATAATCGAAGCGTGGTTCAATTCGTCCGAAATAATCGCGTCTTCTGCGTTAAATAATGGTTCAAAAACTCCTCCGTTAGCATCAAAAGCGGCAGCGTACAATATCGTGTCTTCTGTTCCGTAGAAGTCAGCAATTTTTTGTTCCAATTCTTTGTGAATGTCCTGAGTTCCGCAAATAAAACGTACCGACGACATTCCAAATCCGTGCGAATCCAATGCGTCTTTCGATGCTTGAATCACATCGGGATGAGACGATAATCCCAAATAATTATTGGCACACATAATAATTACATCTTCGCCAGTATTTACAGTTACTTCAGCTCCTTGTGGAGAAGTAATTACACGTTCCGATTTGAATAATCCAGACGCTTTTATGTTTTTTAATTCGCTTTCTAAATGCTGTTTTAGTTTTCCGTACATCGTTTTATTTTTTATTATAATTCACTTTTTTAATCCTCTTTTGGGCGTTCGAGCGGGCTATTCGCTTGTAGTTTTTGCGTTGTCAATAAGTAAATCTAACCCAAAAAGGAGCTCATAAAATCGCTCTTTTTAGCTAAGCTTTACTAATTGACAAATCAAAAAGCTAACGCTACTATCCCTAACGCAAAAAAATACTAAATGATTTTTTTATGCTTATCCGTTTGTTTCCTCCAAACAATAAATAATCTATTGTTTTCTTACTCTACTTGCTCTATGTCCTCAAGCCGGACAGGCTCTTCATTTTTTTATTTATTCTTTTTTATTTTCTTTTTAAAGGTATAAATGAGAACGTTTCACTTAGTTCTTAGTCAAAAAAACGAAGCAACTAAGCGATAGCGACCTCACGCACACAAATTTATAAAAATAATAACTTGTGCGTAAAAAAGAC
>WFNC01000080.1 GCA_015488785.1 Flavobacteriales bacterium
ATAAGTGATAATAAAACTATTTATATATTGCATTTCATTATTTAATTGGTACAATATAAGACTACTGACGTAGCTCTTTATTTTTTTACTAGAATAAGTTTCAGAACAATCAAACTGATAAATATTCCCAATGAGATGAAACACATTGGTATTCCTACTGAAGTTTTGGGGCATTGTATAAGTTCTAAGACTTGCATGATTGTACCATAAAATGCAATCGAAAAAGCGAGTCCTGTTCCTGTAAAATAGATGTAATTATTCCATTTTAATAGATGAGAAAATAGAGGAATGATAAAACAAAGCATAATAATATAACAAGCAGGAATATCAAGTAATTTGGGGCAAATAGAATGATTTATAAATTCATTATAAACTAAACTACTTGCCCCTAAAATACTCAAAGCAAAAACCATTATCAAAATAATATTTAATGCTTTTTTCAATCCCACTATCCTTGAATTGTATCAGTAACAGGGATAGTATCTGAAATTACAATTTTTGGAATTGTTAATCGTGTATTTATTTTAGGATTTGAGAATGAGTATTCTTTTCCACTAATATACTTTACAATAACACTTTTTACATTGTCTTTTCCTAAACCAAAATGCAAAGTCGCAGATTGGTCACTTGTCAATCCTTCTCCAACAATAAAATCTTCTGTTATTTTTTTACCTCCTGTTGTTATAACTTCTACTTTTGCTCCTAAATTTTCAGCATTATCATCCAATATTACTTGTATAAAATTATTATCTCCCCCATCGTTTATATATGCCAAAACTGGTGATCCAATGTTTGTCCAAATCAAATCTAAATAGCCATCTTGATTAAAGTCACTTACCAAAGGAGTAATCGCATAATTTGGATTGACTACACCACTTTTTTCTTCTGTTGATACAAAAGTATGATCCTCTTTTTGAACTAAAAATCGACTTGGTAATTTAAATACTTTATGAGGTGGAAATGCGATATAATTTTCAGCAACAATTAATTCTTGTAAACCATCATTATTCATATCGGCAAAAACAGCACCCCAAGAAAATTCAAAATCTTTCGTTTGTGTTTGTTCAGCTACATCTTCAAATACAAAATTTCCTTTATTCTCAAAAAATATCCAGCTCGGATTAAAAAGACTTTTATCTTCAATATTTCCACTTGCTATGAAGCTAGGAACTGTAGAACCAACATTTGAGAACATAAAATCAACTAAACCATCGTTATTATAATCTCCTACAGCAATCCCCATTGGATAGGCATATTTATTCGTTGTTGGATTCTCTTTCAGTTCAAAAGTTTCGCCTCCTTTGTTTTGATAAGTTCTAATTTCGCCTGTATCATAAGCGATAATTAAATCTAACCATGTATCATTGTCAATATCAATTAATACTGCCATAAATGTATTGTGAATATACTCTAAACCAGCTTCAATGGTTGTATTTTTAAAAGTATTATCTCCATTATTGATCAGTAAAAGGCTTTGAGGTCCGTAATTTTTGCTGAAATTATTTTGACCTACCATTTGTTTTTTTCTAATATAATTGGAAACAAAAATATCGGTATATCCATCTTTGTTTACGTCTCCTAATGTTAATCCTAATGGTGTTGCGTTATCTGCCAAATCATAATCAATTTTTTGAGCCGTAAATTCCCCTTGATTGTTATAGTAAATGGTAATTCCATCCTCTCTTGATACAATCAAATCTGTAAAACCATTGTTATCAAAATCTGTAGAAGCTCCTGCTAAAGTTGTATTATTTTCTTTTTTAGGAAGACCTACTTTTTCTGATATAGAAACAAACTTTCCATTTTCATAACTAAATATTTCATCTTGTTGATTGTATCCTCCACCTAAAAATAATTCATCAACACCATCATTATTTATGTCAATCAAAACAGAAGCTGTAACAGGTAATGATTCTTTTCCGTTAAATTGGTGCGTAAAGTTTATGGGGATTTCTTTAAATGTCGGAATTAGATTATCAGCAATTGTATTGTCATAAGGATTGTTTCGGTCTCGGCTAAATTTAATAGCGACAACAACTAATAAAATGATAATTAGAGCTACAAAGCCTCCTAAAATTTTTTTAACTATTTTCATAATGTTACTTTTTTTAATTGAAATAATGATAAACTGAATAATATAAAATGGACTACATTCATTGCAATTGGAGCTAAGTATTTTCCAATTTGTGGCGATATAAAATAAATGGCAAATACAGCAAGTAAAAGGGCTATTGGATTAAAAAAAGCCATCCACTTTTTATAATAAGTACCACCTTTTAATATTGCAATACTAAAAAACACAGATAATAAAAGAATTATTATTCTTAAAACTTGAACCAAAGATTCGCTAATTAAGGTATAATTGTCAAGAATGGATTGATAGATTTTTGAGTCTATATCGTTTTGAAGATGAACAATTGTTCCTAAAAACGCTCTTGACGTAATCCAAAATCCACCAATAGAGAAAGCTAAAATTCCTAAGCCAAATACGATAGAAGCTAACTTTTTATTCCCTTTCTCCAACATTTTATAAATGTGGTAATAACCAACGAAATAAAAAGGAATTGCAAATACCGCTAAAAAATGTCCTGCAATTAAATTTTCTTTTGGTACGAATTGAAAGAATTGATAATTTCCTGCATTACCGACTAGCTGAGGACTATAATGGAGAAGAAACTCACCAGTTCCTACAATAATACTCGCCAGTAAACCAAGAAAACCAGTTAAGAATAGTTTATTTTTCATTGATTCTATTTCAAATAATTTCTAATACCATAACTAGCCAAAACTCCTTCTCCTGTTGCTGCTGCGACTTGAGCAATTGCACCTTCTCGACAGTCTCCTGCTGCAAATATTCCTTTTACAGAGGTTTCTGCTAAATTCTTGGTTTTTATGAATCCTCTTTCGTTTAAATCTACTACGTTTTCAAAAACTTTTGTATTCGGAATTAAGCCAATAAAAATAAAAACTCCATCAGCCGTTATTGTCGATTTTTCGTTAGTTTCATTATCTACAACATTCAGGCTTTGAAACATTCCTTTTTCATTTGCCACAAACTCTTCAGATGTTTGATTCATATAAGTTGTAATATTTTTTATCGTTTTTAGTTTCTCGATATATGTTGGCGAAGCCGAAAACTCTGTTGAACGATTTACAATTTTTACACTTTTGCAAAAACCTGCCAAGAAAATACCTTCTTCTAAAGCTGAATTTCCTCCTCCAATTACAATGATATCTTTGTCTCTGTAAAAAGCTCCATCGCAAGTGGCACAATAATGGATTCCTGAGCCAATTAATTCTTTTTCGTTTTGAATTCCTAATTTTCGGTAAGTAGAACCTGTAGAAAGCACAACTGTTTTACTTAAATAGGTATTGGTATTGGTTTTGATTGAAAAAATATCGTCTTGTTTAGAAATAGACTGAACTGCTTCCCCTGTTTTTATTACAGCTCCATAAGTTACTGCTTGCTCTTCCATTCTTTCCATTAGTTTTGGTCCAGAAATAGATTGAAAACCGGGGTAATTCTCTATTTTCTCCGTTAAAAAAGCATTTCCTCCTACCGTCGATTTTTCAAGAATTAACGAATCAAAACGATCTCTTTGTGCGTAAATCGAAGTTGTTAAACCTGCTGCTCCAGCACCTATAATAATGGTGTCGTATATTTTATGAGATTTTTCAATGTTAATTGATAAAACAACCGTCAATTTTGCATTATCAGGATTTGTATATGGAACAGCATCAATTAATATTGTAGGTATTATTCTTTTACCGTTATTAATTTCTTCAACTTTTTTAGTTGCCCAATCACTTTCAATGTCTATAAATTCAAAATTTATGTTATTATCAGTCAAAAAGCTTTTTGCTCTTCGACAATCGGGGCACCAATCTGCACCAAATAGCTGAACCGTTCCGACATCATTTATCCCAAAAACAGAAGATAATATATTGTTATTTGGATTTGTATATGATTTTTCATCTACCAATATTGTTGGAATTATTCTTTTCCCTTTATTTATAGATTCAACCAAAGCAGTTGCTGTTTCATCTAAATCAACATCAATAAATTCAAAATTGATATTATTATCAGCTAAAAAACTTTTTGCTCTTCTACAATCTGGACACCAATCAGCTCCGTATAATTTAATTATTTTCATATCGTGTTTTTTTAATGTGGATAAAAGTTAGTTGAAAGATACTTTATTTCCTGACAAAAAAAACATTCCCCTTATTTATCTAATCATAATAAACAAGATGAAAAATACATTTTTTTCTCTAAACACAACAATAACAACGTAATGAAGTTAATTAAAGTAGAGATGTAAAAATGTAATTGAATTCTTTTAATTTTGCTCTAGGCATTTTTAAGAAGCATTCTCCTAGTGATACTTAAAATAAATAGCTTTACATTTTTTTGAACCTATATATTTCCAAAAATTATTGTTGTAAAATAGTGTCGTAAACAGCTCTAATAATATTTTACGCATCAGTCTTGAAAAAATAAATATTACCAAAATCTTATTACTTTAGCGTAGCATCATCTTATTCAATCACCGTTTGGTAATTCCACTTAGCTTTAGCAGAATAAAATTTAGTCAACAAATCGATTATTTTTATTTCTGCGTTTATCAGTTCTTTCTCTCTATAATTGACTAAAAAAAGTGAGCTTTCACCAATATTAAAAAGAGTGGATTCAGAATTAAATAAGGCTTTGTAATTTTGAACCGTTTTAGCATAAATATCAACTTGATTTTCCGAACTGATCCAAGTATTATAAGCTGAAATTAATTTATAATTGATTGATGCTTTTTTATTTATCAACTGGCTTTCATTTTCTTTTATTTTAATTTTCGATAGTTGTAAATTTCCTCTCTCCTTTCGCGTGAAAATGGGATAGGAAACTTTTGCTCCCCAATTGTAATTATTCAGCGAATAATCTCCAAATACATTTTGATTTGTAGGCGAACTAAGACTATTATATTTCAACTGAATAGTAGGTTTTAAATTCTCTTTTTTCAATCGATAATCTATTTTAAGCAAATCAATATTGTATTGATAATAAAGCATTTCAGGATGTTTATTGATTAGCGCTTCAAATTTAGGTAATTCCGAAAGAGTTGCCTTTTTAGAGCTTGATTCTAAATATGATTTTGGTTTTAAAGTTGAATCTAAAATTAAAGGGACAAAACCATCTTGCCATAAGAACGTTTCTAATAATGCTTTTTTATTGTCTAAATCTAATTCCGATTGCTCTAGTTTTAACTGACGATTCTGAAGTTGAATTACGGCTTTTAGTGTATCTACAAATGCTTTTTCGCCAAGGTAGGCACTCGCTTTTACACCTTCAAACCTTATTTTAGCATTTTGAACTGCTGTTTTATAGACTTCTACTTTATTATATGCTTTATACCAATTCCAATAAGAAATACTAGCATCATAAACCAATTGATTCAACATTAGTCGTTGCTCCATAAATGTACTACTCTCATAAATTTTCGCTTGTTTTAATTCTGCCCTTCTTTGATCTAGCATCAATCCTTTTCCTAAATTTAAGGTAGCTCCTGCATACCAAAGTCCATTATTGGGTGTTTTAGCTTCTGAATTGAGATAGGTTCCATCAGTATTTCCATACCCTCCTTGCAAAGAAAGTCCAAACCAAGTGGGTATTTTAAGCCCTGTATTCAAATAACTGTAGTATTGTGTGCCATTAAAATACTTTTGATACATTTCTCCTTGAAGTTTAGGATCGAAACCTCCTTTGGCTTTTTTAATTTTAGCGTTACCTTTTTCTATTTTTAGATTTGCCCGACACGAAATCGGATGATGTTTTTTTACAATTGACAGGTATTCTTCAAAACTAAAAACAGGAGTTTCTTTTTGCGAATTTGCATAAAAACCACATAGAATAAATGACAATATTAAACTTATTTTTATCATTTTTTCTTATTGTTAACTATTTCTTTTCCTTTATAAAAATCGGGAGGAAATCCATTTATATTTCGCCATAATTCGTACCAAATAGGCACATCGTTTAACAGTAACATTGCTGAAGCTCCACTTCCAAATCGAAGTGCTTCTGGCCATGAATATTCATCTCCTTGTTTTACGAGTAATCGATATTTTCCGTTAGGACTAATGTATTGATCAATGGCATAAACTTCTCCTCCAAAAGTTCCATGTCCCAAACCAGGCCAACCAGAAAACACAATAGAAGGCCAACCGTCAAATTGAAGCCTTACGTGCTCTCCTTTTTTTACCAATGGTAAATCTACTGGTGAAATATAAATTTCTACAGCCAAATCATATTTTTCAGGCATTAATGTAAATACCACTTGCCCTGCTTTTATCGTCTCTCCTACTCCTCCAATATTGGTTTTGGTAACATAGCCGTTTTGTTGAGCTAAAATGTAATACAGATTTGTTCTTATTTCATAATTACTGTATTGGTTTTCTAATTTGTTTAGTCCTGATTCTGCATCTATTTTTTGATTCACTGTCGATAACTGAGTCGATTGAATTTTATTATAATCTGCTTTAAATTTAACCTCTACGTTCGAAATTTCAATTTGTAAATTAAGTAAACCGCTTTGGCTATTCAACCACTTGTTTTCCGCCTTAATTTTATAAGACGCTACTTGTTGTTGTTTCATTTTTTTTGCCTCCAAATCGGTCAGAGATTTTAAGCCCATCGCAAACAAACTATCTGTTCTTTTTAATTGATAATTTGCTATTTTTAAATTCATTAAGGCTGCTTGATAAGCAATACTATCATTCTGAAGTTTTAACTTGGCTTGTTCTAGTTTTATTTTAGATTGATTAAGTTTTAAATCTCTTTGTTTTTTAAGAATCAACAGTTGCTCGTTTTGGTTCTTAATCTTATTTTCATAAGTTGTTATGGATTGCTTTTTTAGCGCTACTTGATTTTTAGTTCGAGGCAATAATTCGGTATCAAAATAAGCGTCTTTAATTTCTGTAATTTTTAAAATAGTATCTCCTTTACGCACAAAATCTCCTTCCTTTACATACCATTTTTCGATTTGTCCTCCAATCACAGTTGTAATACTTTGAGGCTTTTGATTGGGAGTTAGCGTAGTCACATTTCCAAACGTTTTAATATTTTGAGTCCAAGGTAAAAGAAGAACAATAACACAAACGAGTAACGTTATATAGAGCAACCTTCTTAGGGTATGCCCCGACATTTTACGCTCCACTTCTTTTAGTGTAGCATATTTGCTTCTCGGAATTTCATTCTTTAAATTGTAGTTAGAAATATTTAGCATTTTTATTTATTTAATTCTGTTAAAATCCCTTCTTTCATATGAAAATTACGATCTACTTTTGTTCTTAACCGTTCATCTTTAGAGACCATGACAAGTGTCCATTTCCTCTCAGAAGTTAAAAAATCAATAATTTGATGACGTTCTTCTTTACTAAATGATGAAAAAGTATCTTTAATAAGGAGTAATTTAGGTTTGTCAGCAATACTTCTTGCGATAATTATTTTATCGACAATGCTTTTAGAAAATTGCTTTCCTTGTGAATCTATGAGGGTATCAAATCCATTGGGAAGCGTTTTAATAAAATTTGTTAAGCCTATATTTTTAGTTGCCCAAAGGACATTTTCAAATGTAGCGTTTTCTCTTCCCATTGTAATATTTTCTAGCAAAGTACCTTCAAATAGTAGTTCGTCCATTAAACAATCACCAATAACAGACCGCAACAGAATAGGCTTTAAGCTATTGATTGGCAAATCATTATAACTAAGAAAACCATCGTTTATATCGTATAATCCTGAAAGAATATACAAAAGCGTAGTTTTTCCCGAATCGACAGTACCACTAATCATAATTTTTTCAAATGGCTTAATGGATATTGAAACTTGATTTAAAACTTGTTTGTTTTGATTGGGATAACTAAAACTTACATTATTAAGCTCTACTCCCAAACCGTCTTTTGCGATGTCTAAAATATTTTTACCTTCATTACTTTCGAGTTCTATATCGGTAACTTGCCCTACTTTTTCTAATGAGGTTAGCAGATCATAAATTGTTTCTAAACTTAAAATCAATTTTTCGACAGAACCTAAGATTAAAAGAATAATAATTTCTGCGGCAACAAACTGACCAATATTCATTTGTTGATTAATTACCAAAAGACTTCCAACGATAAGCAAACCTGAGGCTACAAATATTTTAAAAACAATAAGTAATATATATTGATTAATCAAAACTTTAAAATGTTTTTCTCGTGCGTCAATATAATTTTTGGTCAATGAATTTACTCGATCTAGTGGTAAATCAGTAACTCCTGCTAATTTAAAACTAATATTTGTACGAGCTAACTCTTGTAACCAATGTGCAACATAATACTTACTTTTTGATTCTTTCAAACTAGAATCTAGCCCTTTTTGATAGGTTACCCTAAAAATAAAAGCTACTAAAATTACAAGAATCAAACTAAACACAATAAAAAACGGATGATACATCGAAAGCAATAACAACCCAAAGATTGTTTGAATTGAAGCCGTAGAAAAATCGATCAAAACTTTTGTTAATCCTTTTTGAATAGAAATAACATCAAAAAATCGATTCATTAATTCGGGTGCATAATGCATGTGCAAGGCTTCTAACTTCATACGTGGCGTTCGATACGCAAATTCAAAAGCTGCTCTAGTAAATATTTTTTGTTGTAGATGTTCAGTTATTTTTAATTGATTTATTCTTAGAATCCCAGTAAAAGCAATCCCTCCTATTACAAAAAGTATTAAAACAATCCAAGATGTACTTATTTTTCCTCCTTGAATTAAATTAATAATCGCTTGAATTCCTAATGGCAAAGACAGCGCGAGAAGCCCCGAAAAAACAGCATAAACATATACATTTCTAATTTCCTTCTTATCGGGCTTTATCAATAGCCAAAACCTTTGGATTGGATCTAATTGTTTGTTATTCATTGTAGTCGGTTATCTTATTTTCACAAGGCAATTAGCTTTGTTCATTTGACACAAATATAGTAAAATAATTACAAATGATAGTAATACTATCGTAAATAATAGTGAAATTTAATACCTTTGCAACTTTTAATAATTTAAATTTAACAAAACACCAATAAAATAAGCTGTGTCAGTAAAAATAAAATTTGATTTAAATGAAGGTTTATACCTCAAAGATCCACAAGATTCAAAATTAGGACGGAAAATAATTCAGTTTAGTGTGATAATGATTAGTGAAATTGGTTTTGAAGCTTTTAATTTCAAAAAAATAGCTAATGAAATCAATTCTACCGAAGCGTCTTTGTATAGGTATTTCGAAAATAAACATTTATTATTACTCTATTTAACCAATTGGTATTGGGAATGGGTTAGCTACTTAATTAATCGCAATACAATAAACATTAACGATCCTAGAAAAAAAATAGGAATTATAGTTCACTCATTAGTTTTTGCAACAGCAGAAAATTCCTTAGTCGAATTTATAGACGAAAGTAAACTCCATAAAATTGTCGTTTTTGAAGGTGCAAAAGCTTATCATACATTTAACATTAATAAGGAAAATTCTATCGGTTTGTTTAAGAGTTATAAAGATTTAACCGTTATTATTTCTTCCATTATTTCGGAGGCTAATCCTAATTTCAAATACCCAAGTGCCTTAGCTTCCAATCTTTTTGAAATGACAAATAATCAATTGTATTTTGCTAAATATTTACCAAAGCTAACCAATGTTTCAGAAGAGAATAATCTTGATGAAGAAATAGAAAGTATGTTAAATTACTTTTTAGAAAAACTTTTGTTTTAACAAATTTTGTCCTAAATCTTGAAAAAAAATAATTTTCCAGAGCTAAATGAAAGTATTCTTGAATTCAAATAAATCTTTTTAATTTCGGTACGCCTAAAATTATTATCTTTGATATTGGTTGAATCCCTTTGAATAATTTACAATCAGCTAATGAAAATAATTAAGTCTAAAAACTCGACCATAGAAATAGGAGCGATAGAAAACAGTAATTTTTCTAGTTTGGTTAATGCTTATCAGCAAATC
>WFNC01000081.1 GCA_015488785.1 Flavobacteriales bacterium
TAGAGCGACGAAGTTGATTAGTTTCTTGGGTGAAATAATTGTAAATGGTCATCCCGACGTAAAGAAAAAAGATGATTCTAAGGTTTTTAGAACTCCAAAAGTTCCAGCTTTTAATCAATTTGAAGCTTATCCAAAAGGAACAAAAGATATTCTAACAGAGCTAGGTCCCGATGGCTTTTCGAAATGGTTGAAAAACGAAAAGAAAATTCATTATACCGATACTACTTTTAGAGATGCACATCAATCTTTGTTGGCAACAAGAATGCGAACTTATGATATGTTGAAAGTAGCAGAAAGTTTTGCTAAGAATCATCCGAACACTTTTAGTATGGAAGTTTGGGGAGGAGCAACCTTTGATGTTTGTTTGCGATTCTTAAACGAAAATCCTTGGAGAAGATTGCGTCAAATTAGAGAAGCAGTTCCTAATATCTTATTGCAAATGCTAATTCGTAGTTCTAATGCGGTTGGTTATACTGCTTATCCAGATAATTTGATTGAGAAATTTATCGAGAAATCGGCGGAGAATGGAATAGATATTTTTAGAATATTTGACTCTTTAAATTGGGTAAAATCAATGGAGCCGAGCATCAATTATGTAAGAACGAAAACCAACTCGCTGGCAGAAGCTTCGATTAGTTATACAGGAGATATTTTAGATTCTAGTAAAACGAAATACAATTTAAAATATTACGTACAGTTAGCTAAAGATTTGGAAAATGCAGGAGCACATATTATAGCCATTAAAGATATGGCTGGCTTATTAAAACCTTATGCTGCTAAAATATTGGTAGAAGAATTAAAATCAGCGGTAGATTTACCGATTCATTTACATACACACGATACTTCATCGATACAATCGGCAATGTATTTAAAGGCTGTAGAAGCAGGAGTAGATGTTATAGATGTTGCTTTAGGCGGTTTGTCTGGCTTAACTTCTCAACCAAATTTCAATTCGGTTGTAGAAATGTTTAAATTTCAAGACCGTTACCACGAGTTTGATGCCAAAAAGCTAAATGAATTTTCTAACTTTTGGGTCGATACAAGAGAAATGTATTATCCATTCGAAAGTGATTTAAAAGCTGGGACAGCCGAAGTCTATGGAAATGAAATACCCGGAGGACAATATTCTAACCTAAGACCACAAGTAAACGGAGTTGGTTTAGCTGATCGTTTTGACGAGGTAAAAAATATGTACGGAGAGGTAAATAAAATGTTTGGTGACGTAGTAAAAGTCACACCAAGTTCTAAGGTAGTTGGAGATATGGCTATTTTTATGGTTGCCAATAACCTTACACCACAAGATGTAATGGAACGAGGACAAGAAATTTCTTTTCCAGAGTCGGTCATCAATTTCTTTAAAGGAGATTTGGGACAGCCAGAAGGAGGTTTTCCAAAAGAATTACAAAAAATAATACTCAGAGATAAAACACCTTATACCAACAGACCAAATCAACATTTAACACCAATCGATTTTGATAAAGGTTTTGTAGCATTTAAAAACGAATTCCAAAAAGGTTTTACACGTGAGCTAGAATTAGAAGATTATTTGTCTTCTATATTATATCCAAAAGTATTTAAAGATGCACATAAAGGGTTTAAAAAATATGGAGATGTAAGTCCGTTACCAACCAAGAATTATTTTTATGGAATGGATATTCATGAAGAAATAATGGTAACCATTGCTCCAGGTAAAACACTGTTAATCAAATTACTTTCGATAGGAGAACCAAATCTAGACGGAAAAAGAACTGTTTTCTTTAAAGTAAATGGTCAAAACAGATACGTAGAAATTGTAGATCAAGTTTTAGGAATAGAAATAAAAGTAAACCGAAAAGTAGATTCAAAAAACGAAAACGAAATTGGAGCTCCTTTACCAGGGAAACTAGCTGTACTCAATGTGAAAGTTGGAGATAAAGTAACTAAAAACCAAAGTTTATTCGTAGTAGAGGCAATGAAAATGGAAAACGTAGTTGCAGCAACTAAAGATGGAGAAGTTATTGAAATTATTCTAAAAGAAGGCGATATGGTACAGCAAGATGATTTGATTGTTGTGATAGCGTAGTGAAACATGAGAAAAATCCCCAATGAACTAAAGAATTTTACAGAAACTAATATCCTGCAAATAAGTGGAGAACCTACAGAATTATTAAAATTATTTTCAATCGTATCTGAGGGAGAGGAAAATAGAACTAAATCAGTTGGGCGAATTAAATTGTTCTTTGTTTTAGCTCTTTTTTCATTTCCTTTTGGAAATTCTATTATTGGAATAGTAATGAAACTCGTAGGGAGTCATGATTTATATTTACGTTATGATTTTATTCCGTTTACTATTAACTTGGCAATCTTGTTTTCTGTTTTAGGATTTTTTCAAGTGTATAAATATTACAAAGCTAGAAGCAATAAACTGCATCCCGATTTTAGAACTAAAGTGATTCCTTTTTTAACAAAACTAACAAGTAATTTTGAGGTTAAAGAATTCAAAAACATCAAAATTGACCTTCGTTCTTTCGAAGAAAAACAAATTGGGAAAGAAACGACCATAAAAGAAGAATGTTATCCCGATTTACGAAATTGGGAATATCAAGATAATTGGTTTTCAGGTACGCTTGTTTTAGAAAGTGATGAAGAAATGGAGTGGAAAGTAGAAATAAATTTACATAAAACAGATACCTTCTTTAATAATAGCGAAGGAAATAAAGCTAAAATAGAATCTGTAATAAAATATAGTGTTACTATTCAAAATAAAACAACACAAAAAATAGTAAAAGATACTGTTATGGAGTATGATTATAAACGGCTGTTTGATGCGGAATTAATGCTTGATTTATTGAAGTGCCGTACCTAGAATTTTACTTTTTCAATTCAATCTTACTCAATTTTCCCTTCTCTAAACAAATGAAAAAATCCACTAATTTTAGTAGCTTCTATTCCTGAAAGACGAATTGTATTTACAACACCTTCGTAATAATAAACACCTCCTGGCACTGCTTCTCCAGATTCTATATGTATTCCATCCCAATTAATAACAGGGTCTGTTGTATGAAAAACGATTTGTCCCCAACGGTTATAAATATTTAGGTTAATATCCTTAATATATTTATAAGGTTTTAGAGGTGTGAAATATTCATTTCTTCCATCGTCGTTTGGAGAAAACACATTCGGTAAAAAGTAAATCGGGCAATTATCAAAACAAACGATGTTGCTAAAAATACTTTCGTTGTTGTAAATAATCGAATCAGTAGCTGTAACAGCATAGCAACCTGCAACCGAACCATTATTGTTGTGAAAAAACGCGGTGTCGAATTGCGTGTTTATTGTCGAAATAAGTTCCATAGAATCTCCTTCTACAGGAGTGTAATAAATATTGTAACTCATAACATCATCCGCACAATCGTTATTTGGATTGTTCCATATTAGTTTGTTTATTCCAACTTCACAATCACCTTCAATAGTTAAAATAGGAGGGCAAGGTGGAGTTAAATCAATCGGTTTGTCGCAAACTTCTTGTGATAGATTTTCGATTGGATTTATAATACTTGGAGAAGAATAATTTCCTGTACTTTTTACATAATAACAATAAGTTTGTCCGTTAATTAAACCAGTGTCTGTAAACGTTTGACTCGTAGTCGTTCCAATAGAAGTGTAAGTCCCTCCGATAGCAGTTCCCTTAAAAATTTCATAAGAAGTATTTAACCAAGGAACATTCTCAGACCAATTCAATGTCATCTGATTGTCATTAGGAATGGTCGTGACAAAGATAGAACCTCCTTTGTTTGAAGAACCGACTAAACTATCATTACCTAAATGATTGTAAAACAATTCGACACGATAAAAATTTGGAGCATCTTGTGTGTTTATATTATTATGAGTAAAAATAGTATCTGTATTTCCTAAAAATAAAGAAGATGAAGTTTGTCCTAGTAAAGAACTAATCGTGTTGATATTACTTCCGTGATATATTTTATAATAATAAGGACCTGGGTAAATCATTGTGTCTAGTTCTGTTGGTTTGGACCAAATGATAGAATCTATACCGTTATTTACATCAGTACTATTTACGGTTACGTGTGTAAGAATAGGAACTTCTTTTTTTAATTGAACGCAACTCGAATCTGAAGGACAACTTTCTATTTGCCCATAATTGTAAAATGCTGTGATAACGTAACAGTAGTCAATCCCCAAGGTTAAGCTCGTATTGTCAAAAAAAGTAGTATTGTTTATTCCAAATATTTCACCAATTTCTATAAAACCTTGGGTTTCTGGATTGGGATTATCGCAACAATCAGGCATGGTAAAGTTTGGGTTTGTAGTTCTGTAAATGCGATAACCCTCTGTATTGTTACAAGTAGAAGCACTCCAATTAATAGTTACTCCATTTCCAAAAGCAGCGGCATTTACGTTCAGTAGTTTGGGAGGAATAATTTTTATATTTACCTGAGTGTAATCTGTAAACTGAGGGGTTCCATTGTCTTGAGCACTAAACAATACTTGATAGCTACCTGCAGTAATGTGAGAACAGTCCGTATTCCAAATAAAAGTCCCTATACTTGGATTGTTTCCTAAAGTAGAAAAACTGGCTGGGCTAATAGGTGTCGAAAAAACGGAGCTAGAAGCAGTAAGGTTAATAAAGTCACCTGCATTCGGGTCGGTTGCATTAACGGTAAATTGGATTGTTTCTCCAGCAATGACGCAAACATCTGGAATGGGAGCTATCTCTGGTGGAATATTTGAACAATTATTTTCAACCGTCAATTGAATATCTCTATAAACATATCCAACTTCAAAACCATTTCTCCATTCGGTAATTTTTATGGTGAAATTAAAGTTTCCCTGCATTACAGGTTTGTCCCAACACATTGTTCCTGTTGTTTGATTGATCGACATTGTTCCTCCTCCGTTTCCGTAATTATTAGGAAAAGTATAAGCTGTTGGAATTAGTAAATCTTGTCCGTTTTCTCCTAAAGGAGCTACTAATTCGTAAGATAAACTATCTCCATCTGGGTCGGTAGCTTGTGGATTGTAACAGTATTTATAATTGACACAAGCAACAGCAGGGCAGGGGCAGTCATCAAATTGAACAGAGTTATTTGCGCCGCTAGCACCTAGAAAAGGATTGATAATTAATTCTGATTTCAAAGCAAAAACAACTTGGTCAGAACTAGGGCTTCCTCCAGGGTAAATATTAAGAATGTCAGCATTTCTGTTAGGGTCTTCTGTTCTTATGATATAAGTTCCCGCAGTAACAAAAGTGTGCAAACCAGTATATGTATTTTCTTGATAATCCGCAAAACCAGGAATTGAAGCGATAAGTGTTCTTGGTATTGTATCTCCATCACCATCACCAAAAGTGATGTAAAGTTCATCTCGGTCTGCTTGCGCTCCAGCTGCAGTTGTTTTTGTGCAGGTTGTAATTTTAAAACGATAAGTCAAGCCAGAAACATGCTCGTAAGTTATTTCACCTCCTCTTGCGTGTGTAGCATAAGAAGTGATAGGAATTAAGCCTAAGAGAATAAAAAAAAGTTGTTGTATTGTTCTAGTCATCGTTATTAAAACACTAAAATAAGCATAAAGTTGTATAAAATGAATCTATTTTTGTTTTTTAACAAGATAATAATTAATTCACGGGTTTGTTTTAGCGCTAAACTAGTTAAAGTTTTCTAAGCTTTCTATAAATCGAATGATTAATTTCCTTTCATTTTCGGTACAATTACTACAATTTGAAAGACTAGCATTTATAACACTTGTAGTTGTAATGTCATCAGGTGCTGTAGCTTTCTTCAATGCAGAATTCATAATGCTCATCCAACTGTCAATATTATTAAAACCTTCGTTGTCTAAGTTTCTTATAAATTCATTTGGAAAGTGAAGAAAATAGGAAAAAGTTAGTTCTTCTAATCGTTCAGGTTGTCCTTCTTGTATATCATTTAAAATAATATTAATCGCCTTAAAATATTTGTTTCTCCAATCGAGTTCTTTAGCTTCTAAACTATCTAATAAATCTATTTTTAAGTTGTAATTAATACTGTCTTTTAAGCCTTTAATGATGTAAATACAAGCTTTTTGAGTATTCATTTCTCCATTCTGAAGTGCATAATATTCTTTGCCGTCTATTTTTGATAATAAAGGTTTATTTGCCTCTTCGTCTTTAAAAAAAGTACAAGCGTTTAGACTTAAAAGAACAAAAAGGAATAATATTGTCTTAAAATGCATTAAAGATAGGCTTTTATAGGTAACTAATGTTACGTGTCGGTTTGTAATAACTTGAAATAGTTGACTTTATCCTTTAATAGGAGTATATTTACAAAATTAGAGTTTTATTTTAACAATTAAAAGGATATACTTAATATAAATATTTATTATGAAATTTTTATTTTTACTAATTTTAGGGGGGGTAACTTTAAATGTTTTTTCTCAAGTCAAAACGGAAGAGAAAAAAGAATTGACTGACGGGTCAACTGTTTATTTGCAATATGTAGATGCTAAAATAACACCTCCCTCTGGCTATCTGTTTATGGATGATTATTCATCTTTTTTGAATCAAAATACACAAACTTCTATTAGCGTTGTTAGGGACAATAAAATGCCTTATCAAGCATTTGTGGATAA
>WFNC01000082.1 GCA_015488785.1 Flavobacteriales bacterium
AACTAAACTACCCTGCACTAAAGTGCAGGGGTTTATAGAAACAGGACTGAAAGTCCTTATTACTCGAGAATGAAATTTGACTTAGAATCATTGTCATTTCTATGATGTTCTAAATATTCATTAACCATTTCATCTGTTATATTACCTGTACTCCAAGCACCATATCCTACTCCCCAAAAATGATTTCCCCAATATCTCTTTTTCAAAAAGGGATATTCTTGTTGTAATTTTCTAGATGTTCTACCTTTCATTTGCTTTACTATTGTACTTATATTCAACTTTGGCGGATATTCAATATGCATATGTACATGGTCTGAACTTATTACTCCTTTTAAAATTACAATGTTTTCAGCTTCACAAATTTGAATTAGTAAATCTCTACAACGTTTTTTAATATCTCCCTTTAAAACTTTATAACGATATTTTGTTGACCAAACAATATGACATGTTAGACGACTCACGGTATGAGAACCTGTTCTTTGTGATTTTTTCATACACAAATGTATAGATTTTTCGCAATACTAAAGTACTGCACTTAAAGTGCAGGGTTTTAAACCCTATTCTGTGACCAATAAATTCCATTACTTAGTCGCTCCTTAACAATTGGGTCTAAAAATAGCACCATTTAAAAATTGAAAGAAAAAATTTATTAAAGAAAAAGCTTCCTCTTTAAGTTGAAGCATCATTTTCTTTAAATTCCACCCAGCCGCGGCTAAAAATGCATTAATTTGTGGAGAATTAGTACCATTTAGATAGTTTTGTCCCATTCTAAAATCTGTTTTTAGATGTCCTATAACCGGTTCTATAGCTGCTCGTCTCCTAAATTTTTTCTTCTTTTTCTTTCGTTGATATTCAGTGTCACGTTTCAAAGGTCTGTTATCAGGTGTTGAGATGATGGTGTTTTTTATTTGTTTTTTTCCTCTACCTCCTCTGTCGTAAATAACTTCTTTTGGTACTGTTAAATCATTTTGTTGGGCTTGTTCCAAGAGAGGTTCAATAGTTTTACTGTCATGAGGGTTTCCATCAAAAGCTTTGATGGCTGTGATGATTAATGTTTTGAAAGTAGTCATTAAACCTACTTTGTTTCCAAATTCATATTGTTTATGTGCTTTGCCTTTTGCAATACAACAAGTAAAAGGTTTATGTAGGCTATAAGTTTTATTTTTATCGTTACGTTTTTGCTCTAATGTTTTTTTATAAAAATCTAATTCTTTTTGATATTTTGCTAATAATTCTGTAGTGAGTTCTCTTTCTAATTCTCTTATAAGTCTACCGGCAATTGTTTTAATTTTTTGGGTTGCTTTTTTAGCTTTTTTTATTCTTTTTGGATGTTTTGAGTTGTGTGTTTCTCTTAATAATTGTTTACTAGTTCGAGTATAACTTTGTCGTTGATTTGTTCCTGTTATTTTAGAAATTTTATTACAACGGTCAATTATTTTTTTGGCTAGTTTTGCATCCGTAGGAAATGTGGTGTTATTTTCTTGCACGGTTGTATCGGATAAAACCTGCTTTTCTTGTGCTTTTTTACCGTGAATAAGTACTGAATAAACAAATATTTTTTCTATTCCTTCTTCTCCGATTCGTTTACGGAAGTGAACAAAATCACTTGGGTCACAAGGGAAATTGTGTTCAAAATGATTCATTCCGCAAAAGTATTGCATGTACGGATTCATTTTCCATTCACTAGCTAATGTCTCATCTCCTAAATTGTAGATTCGTTTTAATATTAAAGCTCCTACCATCAAGCGAATAGGCATTGAAGGGCGTCCTTTTTTAGAGTAAAATTTAGAGAATTCTTTTTCAAAATAACCCCAATCTATTTTATTGGCTAAAAGCACTAATTCGTGCCGGTGGTCAATAAAGTCAACGAGCATGGGACGAAATAAATCTCTTTGATTTGTTTTATTATTTTTTCCTACCACAATTGCAAGTTTTTGTTTTAAAAATACAAATTTTCTTGCAATTTAAGATATAAAATTTGTGAAAATTATCAACATATTCAATTGAATAACAGTTGATTAATTGATTTATAAGGAGCGACTAAATAAAAAGGTATCTTTTGGACATTACTTTTTAGACCCTACTAAACATAGTACAGGTTATTATTCTCTTTTTCCAAAACGCCAACATTGGCACTCTTTTGTTACCGTTTTGCGTGGAATGCGACACGTACATTGTTGACTTACCTGAAGTTTTTCACTCAATTGTAAAGGGTATGATTATGAAAGATGATAACCTTATTTACAACCCTAAAAAAGTTGAGCAAGTTTTTAAACCTGTGTTTAAAGAAATGGGTAACTTTAAGTAAAATATTGGAACGCGATACACTACGTTAATCGCGCACCAGCTGGGGACACTTGGGTTACCTATAAACTATTTTATAGTTTGGAAAATTTCCCATCTTAAATCTTGAACTTCCAGAAAGTTTTCCTCTATAATTAATCTCTAATTCTTGTATATAAACACCATTTCCTTGTCCCCAAAAACACGAGTAATAACAGAGAATCCATGAAAAATAGGCTTTTTCAAACATCACTTTAATAGACTCTATTTTAGGAAATAGTGAAATCATTTTGTTACTTTCAGCTATACTTGAAAAAGAAATTGTATTTAATAGTCTTAATAGAAAAATAGATTCACTATTTGACAAAATATGATTTGATTTCATTTTCAATTCAAGATTATTCAATTTATTTCCAAATGAATCCAACTTTACTTCTATTACATCAGAATTGAAATAGTAATTTTTTGCTGGAAATAATTTTTTCTTAACACATGAAGTATCAATATATTGATAGTCCTGAGCTATTATATTTTGGAATGACAAACTCAATCCAATAATAATTAACGATAAATATTTACGGTTTAATTCCATTTAAGTTTAAAATTTTATTATGTGTAGATTTTTCAAAATAATTAACATCTTTTACTTTTGGAGTTCCT
>WFNC01000083.1 GCA_015488785.1 Flavobacteriales bacterium
ATATAATACATATTTTAATAATACAGAAGCGAAATGTTAAAATAACTAGATTAAATACTTGAACGAATAGATAATAAGAAGTTTCACTAGTTTGATAATTCAATAAAAAGTTCTCTACCCATTCTTTCTTCTATAGATTCTTTTGTAATTTCCATTTTCACAGAAGAGAAATATGGTGCGAAAGTTTTTAAATATTCTGATTTATTTCCGCCAAATGGAGGGTGGTCTTTATATAATTCCGCATGAAACATTAAGCCAATCAATTTTCCATTAGGGGCGAGTAGCGTTTTCATCTTTTGAGCGTAACTTTCTCTTAATTTGGGATTTAATGCGCAGAAAAAAGTTTGTTCGATTATGTAATCAAATTCGCCTTCGAATTCAAAAAACTCTTCAACCTTAAAGTTTTTAAAATCAGGGACTCTAGTAAGAAATAATCTTTTACTCTCTTCAGCAATGTCGAGTAAAGTAATGTTGGTAAATCCTAAGTTATGCAAATATTCTCCTTCGTATGCATTTCCACAGCCAGGGATAAGAATTTTAACATTTTTGTCTTCTATTTTATCAAAATAGTTTGTAATTGCGGGAGATGGATAGCCTATGTCCCATCGGTGAGTTTTGTCTAAGTATCGATTGTTCCAGTATTCTGAATCTAATTTTAGCATTTTGTATTATTATTTTTTTATTAATGATGCAACTTCTTACTTTTTTGTTGTCTACTAATATGAGACAAAGAAACAAAGCATATAAAACATTGAATTCAAAAAGTTTTTTTGTTTCATCGCATAAAAACAAAATTAATCAATCTCTCTAGATTGTAGCATTTAAATCATTATAAAATTAAAAATTATGAAAAGAATAATAACAACAATTTTTATAGCAATTGGATTTATGTCCTATGCTCAAGAGGAACAAAAAACTCTTTTTGGAAGTGAAGTTAAAAGTGTTAGAGCTTATACTTCATTCAATCATAAAGCTGTAGGACTTAATAACCAAATTGGTTTAATGGCAGGAGGAGAAATTTCAATGGTCTTTAATCATAAATTTAATTTTGGCTTTTTTGGTTATGGGATGTACAATGATGTTCAAAGTAGTTTTGTGGATCAGAACAGTAATGGATATTTGTATGAACTTGGAATGGGAGGGATGAAGTTAGAACCCCTATTTTTTAGTAATTCCATAATACATTTTACTGTCCCAGTAGAAGTTGGAGTAGGGGGAATGTCATTAAATAAGAAACGTCTTTTTTATACTGAAGATGATGCTTGGGAAGAATCGATGCAAGAACATGATGTGTTCACTTTCGTCGAACCTGGAATAAGAGCCGAAGTTAACTTGTTTAAAAACCTGAGGTTAAACGCTGGGGTTGGTTATTTGTTTACAGATGTTATGAATATTTCAGGAGCAGGCAAATATCCCGTTAATGGACTTACAGGAAATGTTTCTTTAAAATTAGGTTGGTTTTAGATGATAATTCGCTTAATTGCAGTTCATAAATATGGAAATTACGCCTCAAATAATAGAACAATGTAAAGTTGGAAATCAGCAAGCTTATAGTCAAATATATGAGAGTTGTGCTAGAGGTGTGTTTAGTTCGATCGTTAGAATAGTGAAAAATAAAGAAGAGGCTGAAGATCTTTTGCAAGAAACATTTATTAGTGCTTTTCAGAATATTTCAAAATTTAGACTTGAATCTTCGCTGTTTGGCTGGATAAAAAAAATAGGAATCAATAAATCGTTGAACAGTATTAAGAAACGAAAGTTAGATTGGTCTGAACGGGAAATAGAAAACATTTCTATTGTTGAAGAGGATGAACAATGGGAAAACATAGAACTTGAAGTCAGTAAGGTTATAGATAAAATGAGCTTATTGCCTGAAGGATACAGAGTTGTAATTTCTTTGTTTTTGTTTGAAGGCTATAGTCATAAAGAAATTTCAGAACAATTGCAGATTAGCGAATCGACTTCTAAAAGCCAATATGTGAGAGGTAAGAAAAAACTGAGAGAGCTATTATTAAACTAATTGATATGGGAAAGAAAGATTATTTAAAAGATTTTATTGATAGTAATAGAGATTCTTTTGACGTTTACGAAGCTCCAAAAATGAACTTTGGAAAGCTTGAGATAACAAAAGAAAGTACTTCTAAAAGCGTAAAACTTGTGCCTTTAAAAACTGTTTTACAAATAGCTGCAATTGCTATTTTGTTTATTGGTTTAGGAGGAGCTTGGTTGTACCGTTCCAATAGTTCAACTCCCTCTGTAGCTATTTTAGAAAATAATAATGAAAGTAATGATGATTTTATAGAACTCTCTGAAATTTCTGATGAAATGGCAGAACTAGAGAATTATTATGTACAACAAGTCAACTTGAAACATAAGCAACTTGAAGGATTAGGTATTGATTCTGAAGTTAATGAAGAGTTAAGAGCATTAAGCGAAGAGTTTCTAAGTTTACAAAAAGAACTTGGAGAAGGAACAGATAATCAAGCTATTTTAGAAAAAATGGTAAACAACTACCAATTGAAACTTGATTTTTTAGAAAAAATAATTAATAATATGAATTCGGTAAATGAAACTTTACCAAAAAACAATAAAGATGAAAGCAATTATACTATTTACTATTAATTTTCTTCTCCTATCTGGGCTAATGGCTAAAGATGGTGATGATTTTGAAGAGGTAAAAACGTACAAGGAGACAGTAGTTGTTTCCGATGATTTTGAATTAGAAATTACGAATAAACATGGAAATGTAGTATTGGAAAATTGGGACAAAGATAGTGTCTCGGTAGAAGTTGTAATACGAGTAAATTCTGTGGATTTGGTTAAGATTCAAAATATAATAAAAACAATTGAAGTGGATTTTGATTCTCATGCAGATTATTTAGCTGTAACCACAGAATGGTTGAATCCAGGTCGATCGTTCAAAGCTGATATTATGAGCTTGTTTGGAGAACAGTCGGTATCGGTTGATTATTTAGTTAAACTTCCAAAAGACATTGAACTGGATATAACTAATCGTTACGGTAATATAAGAATGGGAAATTTTGATGGTCAGTTGAAATTGGATCTGTCGTATGGGAATATTTATGCTAGAAAGATTAAAAATGGAAGATCTATTAAAATAAAATATGGGAAGCTAAAAATTAAAGAAATTGAAAAAGGAGATATTGTGGCTCGTTTTTCAAATGTTAAAATAGACAAAGTAGGGGAGGTTGATTTAAACAGTTCTTCATCTGAAATAGAAATTGAAGAAGTTGAAAATATTTCGTTAAAATCTTTTTCAGACAATGTTGAAATCGAAGCGTTAAAGAATATTCAAATTAACAGTTCTGCATCGAGCATCGAAATAGAAAAAATGACGGGTTTTATAAAAGGAAACCTGAAATATGGAGACTTAGATATAGACGAAATAGAAAATGAGTTTACAACAATTTCACTGGTCGTAACAAATACCGATATTGATGTGACTTTCAAATCAGACGTAACTTTTAAATATTTAGTTGAACTAGAAAAAGGAAAAGCGTTTGTTATTCCTTCTGATGGAAATCAGCTAAAGAAAGATTCTAAAGTTGACAATGTACATCAATACGAAGGTGTTTTTTCGAAAGGAGAAGTCACAAAAGTGATGCCTTCTGTAAATATTGTTGCAAAGAACACATACCTCCAAATCAATGTTGAATAAGAGAGGATATAAAACTGAAGAATAGAGCTAAAAAAAGCACTAAGATTAATTTCTTAGTGCTTTTTTTTGTAAGTTAAATTTATCTTATTTGACTGGTAATATCTTAGCTGTTACCTCTCCAAAACCGATTCTTGTTTTATCATTCTGGGCATAACCTCTCATAATAACCGTATCGTGATCGTTTATAAATTTTCGTTCTGTACCATCTTTCATCGCTACCGACTTACTTCCTTTCCAAGAAATTTCTAACATAGAACCAAATTGACCTTCTTTTGGACCAGAAATAGTTCCTGAAGCCATCAAATCACCACAATTAATATTACAACCATTTATTGTATGATGTGCTAATTGTTGATTCATATTCCAATACATATATTTGTAGTTACTATTTGCAACTACCGTTTCTTCAGTATTTTCTGGCTGAATTGCTACCTCTAAATTAATGGCTACATGTTTGTCTCCTTTATATTCTAAATAAGGTAAAACTTTTGGGTTTTGAACAGGTCCTGCAACTCTAAATGGCTCTAAAGCATCAAGTGTTACAATCCAAGCTCCCATGTGAGAGGCGAAATTTTTACCCAAAAAAGGTCCTAGTGGAACATATTCCCAACCTTGAATATCTCTTGCGCTCCAATCATTAAAAAGGCACATTCCAAAAATAAAATCATCTGCTTCTTCAGTAGAAATAGTGTCCCCAAGTGGTTTTCCTTGAAAAGTTACAAATCCCATTTCCAATTCAAAATCTAATAAATTAGACTGTCCGAAAACAGGAGGCTCTTCTGGATTTGGTTTCTTTTGTCCTTTTGGTCTGTGAATAGGTTCTCCCGAAACGATAATAGAAGAAGAACGTCCATGATAACCAACAGGAATATGTTTCCAGTTCGGCATCAAAGCATTGTCTGGATCACGGAAAAGGCAACCAACATTGTAAGCGTGTTGTTCGCTTGAATAAAAATCAGTATAATCTCCAATGTAAACAGGTAAATGCATATCAGCATTTTCAGCATCAATCAAAACGCTTTCAATAGCATCGCTATTTCCTTGTAATTCTTGATTTTCGACATTTAGTAAATCCGAAATTCGATTTCTCAAATCTCGCATTGCTTCTTTTCCTTGCAATAACATTGGATTTAAAACAGCCGCATCAAAATCTGCTAATTCAAAAGACAAGTCGTTTAAATACCCTAATTCAAAAAGAGCCTTTAAGTCAACTATTTTAGTTCCAATTGCGACACCAACTCTTGCAGTTTCTTCTCCTAAAGAAAAAATACCAAAAGGTAAATTTTGAATTGGAAAATCACTATTTTCAGCTACTTCTATCCATGATTTTAATGCTGGATTATTTGCTTTTATGTTCATTGTATTTTTTAGATTTAAGATAGAAAGACTTGATATATTTTTCATCATCAATTCTACATTCTTAATTAATAATTTTTAAATTTTCATTTCTTATTTCCAAGTAAAAAGAGGTCTATTTTGCATAAACGCTTTTACTTCTTCTTTTATAGTCGCTAATTTTTCATCATTTGTATGATTCATAATCACATCATCTAAAAACGATACAATTTTTAGCATATCTTCTTCTTTCATTCCTCTCGAAGTTATTGCTGGAGTTCCTAAACGAATACCAGATGTTACAAAAGGAGATTGAGTATCGAAAGGCACCATATTTTTATTGACTGTAATATGTGCTTTTACTAATGCATTTTCAGCTTCTTTTCCTGTTATGTTTTTAGAACGTAAATCAATCAACATGGAGTGATTATCTGTTCCTCCAGACACAACTCCGTACCCTTTTTTTACTAATTCTTCTGCCATAACTTTGGCATTGGCTAAAACTTGTTTTCCATAAGTAACAAATTCGCTTGATAATGCTTCTCCAAAAGCGACTGCTTTTGCGGCAATAATATGTTCTAAAGGTCCTCCTTGAATACCAGGGAAAACAGCTGAATCTAATAATGAAGAAAGTTTTCTTACCGTTCCTTTTTTAGTTGTAATTCCCCAAGGATTCTCAGTATCTTTTCCTATCATAATAACACCTCCTCTTGGACCCCTTAAGGTTTTGTGAGTTGTTGTTGTTACAACATGGCAATGTGGCATTGGATCTTTTAATAATTTAGCTGCAATTAATCCAGCAGGGTGGGAAATATCGGCAAAAAGAATAGCGCCTACTTTATCGGCAATTTCTCTTAATCGTTTGTAATCCCAATCTCTAGAATAAGCAGAAGCTCCACAAATAATCATCTTCGGTTTTTCGGCTATTGCTTTTTCTTCTACTTTATTATAATCAATTAATCCTGTTTCTTTTTCTACTCCGTAAAATGATGGTGAATATAATTTACCCGAGAAATTGACAGGAGAACCATGCGTAAGGTGACCTCCGTGCGATAAATCGAAGCCTAAAACTTTATCTCCAGGTTTTAAACAAGCGAGGTAAACAGCTGCATTGGCTTGTGAACCAGAATGAGGTTGAACATTGACCCATTCAGCTCCAAAAAGTTCTTTCAAACGGTCGATTGCCAATTGCTCAATTTTGTCAACCACTTCACAACCGCCATAATACCTTTTATTAGGTAAACCTTCGGCGTATTTGTTGGTTAATATAGAACCAGAAGCTTTCATTACGTTTTCACTAACGTAGTTTTCCGATGCTATTAATTCAATTCCTTCTGTTTGACGAACTCTTTCTTGTTCTATCAAATCAAAAACTAAAGTATCTTTATTCATGTGTGTGTAGTTATATATTCAAGCCAAATATACTCAAAACTAATAGCTTTTATTCGTTTATTCTTATTTTTTTATTTGATTTTATGAGCTTCTTTCAGTTGGCTTAGAAAAACAATATCGTATTTTGAGAAAGTATATTAATAAGCAAAAAAAAGACCCAATTATAAATTAGGTCTTTTTATGAAATATTCGTTCTGTTGGTTTGGGGATATAAACCTTATTTTTCTTTAGCTGCTTTTTCTGCTTCTTGTTTTGCTTTGTATTCTGCTGCTTTTTCTTCTCTCTCTTTCTTTTTCTTTTCTTCTTCAGCCTTGGCTATTGTTTCAGCTTTTGTAAAATCAAGTTCTTTTAAATCTTCTTTTATTTCCATAATCTTAGCAAGGTTTAGTGCGTCTAGTTTTTTTGCTAAAATCTTTTTATTCTCATCTAATAAATAGATTTGTGGAGTACTAAAAATATCATACGTTTTTCTAAAGTTTAAACTTTGCAAGTCTGTGACTTTTTTCTCGAAAATATATTTTTCTGGATGATCATTTGCATCTTGCATATCAGAAATATTTATCCAATTCAAATCGTGATCTTTTATAAATTTTTTCCACCCTTTATTATCTAAAGCAGTTCCTACCGCAACGACTTCAATATCAATTTTTTTAGCTTTCAATTCATCATAGAGTGCTTTAATTTTTGGAATCTCTTTTTTGCAATGTCCACAATCGTCTGCCCAAAATACCAAAGCTGTATATTTAGCTTTTACATCTTTATGCATATTTATCCAATGCTTTTCTGTTGTATCAACCAATTTTAAATTTGGAGCGATTTTATTAATCAACAATGGTTTTAAAGCTGTTTTTCGTTCGCAAAGTTCTATTAATTTGCTGCTGTCTAACCAAAATGCTTTTGTATCATTTGGCGGGCAATAGTAAGTATCTGCCATACAAACAAATACCGCATCCATTCCCATTATTTTTGAAGTTTCATAATTGTAGGTTACATAATGAACTACGTACTTAAACATATCTGTTCCTTCCTCAGTTTGGGCTATTACATTGTGTGCGTTTTCGCAAATTGTATCAGGATGTTGTAATAACATCTTCTTAAAATAAAATTCTAATTTATTATGAAAAATAGGGGAATGAACCAATCGCTTGTCACTCAACATAATGTTGTCCCAATAATGAGCTTTGAAGTATTTATATCTCAAGGTGTCATTTTCTTTTATATCTGCTGGAATTTCAGGGTCGATAGACATATTTAAGATTCGACCAATTAGCAAATCTTTGTTTTCGCTAGCCAATTTCTTTTGGTAACTTTTAACTTCCTTGTCCAAAGCTATACCTTGTTCTTCTAACTCCTTAATTTTCTTTTTATCTTTTTTCTTGTCTAATTTTGCTTTAGCTTCTTGCAATAATTTAGCTTCAGGTTTCTTTAGGTTGATAAAACCGATGTAATCATAAAAGATTTTATTTTCTTTTGATTTTATAACCTTCATATTTCCTATAAAATCGTCAATCGAAGTATGGATTTCAACTTCTTTGTCTGCCATTATAAATTCAAAATATTTTGGACCTGGACATATTACAGCATAAACACCTCCGTCATAATGATCTTTTTCAAATATGGCTACACCATCTTTAGATTGAGTTGTATCGGCATAGTACAATCGATTTCCTAAATATTTAGCGAGGTAAACTTCCGTGTCATAAAGTCCGTCTATTTTGAACTTTAATTTGTATTGAGCGTTTATATTAATTCCGACTCCGATTAATATAAGTAAGATTAAATTTTTCATAATTGATTCTATATTTTTATACTTTATTGACGATAATTTTTAAGTTAGGATGCTTTCCTATTTAATTTTTAACATTTTTTTAGTTTTTCAAGACGGTTCAGCTATTTTCTTGATTGATTTACCAATACTCATGTAATTCAAAACTAAGAATAGCAATATAAATGCCAAACCGACCACAAAGGTAATAGTTGAAATTGAATTTGGTAATTTTAAATCAACTTTTTTTAACATCCACACATCAAAATAGTATTTAATTACGAACAAGAGTGTAAAAGAAATAAGCGCAACCGTACCATATATTTTTACAAAAATGGTTAATAAAGACTTTGTTATCTGTTGCCAGGTATAACCTAAAAGTAAGAGGGTCTTTATTTCTTTTTCTGATTTATTAATAATCACTTGACCATAAAGCAAAAATAATAAGGCAGCTAATGAAATAATCACCAAACCTATTATTAATAAAAACAGAAATAAACCTCCCGCTACTTGCTGAATGACACTTTCTTTTAATTGTTCTTTATTGGTTTCGTAATGGTGTTCTTCTAAAAACTTGGAAACTGCTGGATCCGTTTTATTTGTTGTCGCAATAATAACTCTCGACGGAGCTTTAGATTTAGAATCCCCATAGTTTTGATTCAAATACGTTAAGAAATTATCGGGAACAAGAATGGAATTCACTCGGTCAGAAAAATCGATTACGCTTCCATAGTAGGTAACGTTTCCTTTTTTGCCTGAGATTCTTAATTGAAATTTTACACTACCAATCAAATCTTTGCTCGCTTGGGGAGCTCCCATAGAAGGAGCGATTCCATAATTGTAGGCATCTAAAAATGTATTGGGCAATATGATTGGAACTTCGTTGTTTCCTTCTTTCCAACTCCAATCGGTTGTGTTTACATCAATAAATTTATTGGGAATCGATTCAAAAAAAGCTAAGGTAGAAAAAGGAGGAAAGTTACCACCTTCCAAACTCATCACGACCATTACTTCAAGACCGCTTCCACTTTTAAAACCTGCTAAATCATTTACAAAAGGTTCTTCTCTTAATTCTTCTAGCTCTTCCGCCGTAAATTCTGCGTTCTTTAATCCAAAAGTATTGAGACTTGTAATCTCTTTTTTTATAACAAGGTACTGGTCACTTTCTTGCTGGTTATTGATTGCAAAATTCACATCTGAATAGACTTGAACAGCAACCAAAAGTAAGAGCAATCCAATAATAGTTCCCAAACTGGACAATATTAAAG
>WFNC01000084.1 GCA_015488785.1 Flavobacteriales bacterium
ATAAAAATATATTATATAGTTCAAATTTTATTTGGTTTGTTTTTATATATATACGTAAAACTGATGCTTTTTTGATTTTTATGAAACAACAAAGCTTAAAATAATCTTACAGACGAATTTTAATGACGGTTAAAAATGGTTCTACCGAGTTTGGTATGGCAGCATGATTTAGAAGTACTCCAAAGTTTAATACTCTATTTTTCTTTGTAAAATGTACAATGTATTAAGTGCAATGTCAATTTTGATTCTTAAATTTATTAAAACACAAAAAACTTATCGTTTTTACGAAAAAGTAAATTCAATTAAACTTGAACTCAGTAAATATTGAGATTATACCCACTCCAAAACCTGTAGAATCTCAAAATGATTGAAAACATATAATTGTTGAATTGTTTAAAAGCTATCAGAATTTCCACCTGTTACGTAAAGGATAGTAGTGATAGATTTTTGATTTTAAAATTAGTTAGACTTTGCTAAAAAGAGCGACTTTAGAAGCTCCTTTTTGGCTTAGTTTAACTTATTTTTAAAATCAAAAACTATAAGCGGATAGCCTGTCCGATTTTGATAAAAATCGGGGCGCCCTAAAAAAGTATTCAATATTGAAGCTATTTATTAGAATTATTCATTTTTAATTCCTTACAATACTAAGTGTCGTTATCTATCTGTCATTGTGACTAGTACAACTCCTTTGTATTCTTCTATTTCTCCTTTTTGGTTGGTTAATTTCACGACCCAAACGTAACTTGTTTCGTCGCAAAGTCTTCCTGTTTTGTAGTTTTTACCGTCCCATTGATTGCTGGCACTTGAAGTCTCAAACACGATTCCGTTTGTTCTGCTTTGCACAATCATTGTGAATTGATTTTGAGTTTGTTTTAATGCTTCGGGTAAGAAAGTGTCGTTTAATCCATCGCCGTTTGGTGAGAAAGCGGTTGGTGCTAACAGGTTGTAATCATGATCTACAAATACGGTTTTAGATACTTTTGATTTGCAGCCTTCTACACTGTACGCTTCTAATTCTACTTGGTATCTTCCACTTTTCTTATATTGGTGTTGAACTTCTGATGTATTGGCTTCGTTTTCGTCACCTAAATTCCACTTCAACTTATTGACTTTGTCTCCTACAAAAGAATAATCTATTGTTGTAATCCCTTTTTCTAAATACTGGTCTTCGATGATTTCCATTTTTGGATTTTCGAAAATTGTTACTTGTTCGTTGTATTCAGATTTAGTCAATATCGATTTGTCTATCGCCGATTGTACGATTAATTCAACTTGATAAGTTCCTGATTTTGGATAAATGTGTGTTGGATTGATCAAATCGCTGTAAACTCCATCTCCAAAACTCCATAAATAGTTTACGTTCTTTTGTTCTTGGGCTTTAAATGTTACTTCTAAGCCTTGACATCCTTTTAATGTTCCTAAATAAGTGTATTCTGCAACTGGTTTTGAAATAACAAGGTTTTCGTTTTCTGTTTTGACCTTATTGTTTGATTGAGTTAAAGAAGAAGGAAGCGTTGATTTTTCTTGTGGTGGTTGGTGGTTAGTTAACGTTTCAACGCTTTCTTCTTCTTTTGTTTTGGTTTCACTCTTAGTATTTTTATTTGTTTCTTTTAATTTTTTATGATTTAATTCTGAAGTTTTTATCACTTCTTTTTTTGCTATAAAATCGTTTTCTAACTGTACATTTTCGGACAATTTTTCTGGCTTCGTTTCTTCTTGTATAACAATAGGAGTATCTGCTATTAGATTTTCTTCTTTAGGATTAATTAATAAGCTTGATGCTCCTACAACAATTGCTGCGGCACCTCCCAAAAACCATCCTTTTTTATAAAAAGGTGTAGGAGAGGCAGCGTCTAAACGCGCGCTTAAATCGTTCCAATCTTGGGGATTATAAGCGACTTGATCTCCTGAGATTTTATCGTTTATAAAACTTTCGAAATTATCTAACTTATTATTTTTCATCTGTTCAATTTCTTAATCAATATTTTCTTAACATTTGCCTTTGCTTTTGCTAAATTTGATTTGGAAGTTCCTAAACTTACCCCCAATTGATCTGCAATTTCTTGATGCGAATAGCCTTCTAAAATATAAAGGTTAAAAACCATTTTGTAGGCAGGTGAGAGTTTGTCGATTGCGAATTTAATATCTTCTGAACTAATTCCTTCGTACTTGGAAACAGGTTCGTCTTCATACCATTTATCGCTGTCTTCTATTCTCGAATTATCGTCAATCAAGAATTCCTTTTTGTGTTTTCGGTAGTGATCTATCGCGTTGTTTACAATCAATCTTCTAACCCAACCTCCAAAGGATCCGTTAAAATCATATTTATCTATTTTTTCAAAAACTTTTATAAAACCGTTCTGCAATATATCTTTTGCTTCATCAGAGTTTTTAGCGTAGCGTCTGCAAAGTGGTAACATTTTACCATAATACATCTCATAAACTTTTTGTTGGCTTAATCGATGTTGCCTTTTGCATCCTCGCACTATTTCCTCTAACTCTTCTTGCTCAAGTTTCATGTTCTTGCCTTAATGACGATAGTCTTTCTTGGGGGTTGCCTTTTTATTTCTATTTTTTTTCATAATAAAGTTTCAAACCAACTATCTTTTCAGATTTTAGTCTTTATCTTTTATTATTAATAGAACACTTTCTATTTTGGTTTGTGAGGCTTTGAGAATTTTTATTTCAAAATCATCTATCACAAACACAGAACCTGTTAGTGGTATTTCTTCTGTTTTTTGAATGATATAACCTGCTAGCGTTTCGTACTCTTCGCTTTCTGGAATATTTAATGAATAATTATCGTTCAAAAAATCAATTTCTGTTCTTCCTGAAAGCTCAAAACTATTTTCGGTTAATTTCTTATGCGGTACATCTCCTAAATCGTGTTCATCTACAATTTCACCAAAAATCTCTTCTATTATATCTTCCATTGTTATCATTCCAGATGTTCCTCCATATTCATCAACGACTACAGATACGCTTCTCTTTTTTTGAATCAATTCTTCTAATATTTTGTTAGCAGTAATTGACTCGGGAACAATGCTTACTGGCAACAATGCGCTTTTGATGTTTTCGGGAGCTTTAAACATTTCGTAAGAATGTACATATCCGATAATATTGTCTATGGTTTCTCTATAAATTAAAATTTTAGACAGTCCTTTTTCTATAAACTTTAACTTCAAATCGTTTATGTCGTCTTCCAATTCAAAAGCAATAATTTCGTTTCGAGGAACCATACAATCTCTTGCGATCACATCGGAAAATTTTAGTGCTCGATTTAGAATTAAGACTTCGTGTTCTACCTCTTCATTACGATCAATTTGATTTAAACTTTCTTCTAAATAAAACTCTAAGTCTGTTTTTTCGAAAGCGATGATGTTAACATCTGAACTGTCTTTTATAAATACATTTAGAATTATATTTGCCAAGCCAACGGTAAGCGAAGTAAATGGCCATAAAAGAATGTAGATAATTTTTAGCGGTATTGCTAAAGTAGAAATTATTTTATTCGGATTTATTCTAAAGATGGTTTTAGGCAAAAACTCTGCAAAGACGAGTACCAACAATGTTGATATAACAGTCTGAATCAAAAGGATAAGAATAGAACTGTCAATATACTGAGCGATTACAGGTTCTAAAACCAATGCCATTAGCATACCGTAAATTACAATTGCGACGTTGTTTCCCAACAACATTGTCCCAATAAATTTAGATGGCTCTTTTGCAAAATTAGATAATATTCGATCTCTAATTCCTCCTTGATTTTTATCAATTGCAATCTTTAATCGATTTGCTGATATAAATGCAATTTCAACTCCCGAAAAGAAAGCTGAAAAGGCTAATGAAATAATAATTAATACTATAATGTAACTGGGATCTTCGTCCATTTTCTATTTTAAAAAAAATTCAAGAACAAATATAATTCTTTTTTTTTGTAAATCTACGCTATGTAATTCGCTTTTATTCGTTTTTCTTAATTATTTAGCCTTTAACGAGTTTAGCATGGGTTGTACTAATTTAGAAATGAACAAAAGTATAATACCCTGTTTGTTCTTTCTATAAAATGTACGACGTATTTTTTTCTTATTTCTTTTTTTTACGCTCTTTTTTCGAATTTTCTTTTCGTTCTTCTTCCATTTTACCCAATCGAATTCGAATCCCTCTTCGTATTAAATACATTCCCCACACCAACCCTGTGATAAGAACATAATATATTGCTGCTTCAAAACCGTCTATTATAATTAAATAAAAAGTTAGCAAAGTAGCTAAAATGGCAATGACCATCCAAAATTTCTCTAAAAATACGTGCATCTTAATTTTCTTGTTTATCGGTGTCTTTTAAGTTGTAATAACTTTCTGTAATTCTATGCAACTGGTACTTCGTAAATCCGGTATTAGAAGTTAAACCTTCTCCTTTTATTATTCCATCGGCAGTTGTTATTGTGACCGGTTCTGGAGTCGTAATGCTATCTTTACTGAAATAAATGTGTAATAATTCGGTCTCTAATTTTTCTTCCTTTAGATTGGTAAAAACTACACTATCTCTAACATACAAATACTGAGTTTCTGAAGTCATTTTACCATATTTTGCAAAAAGTTGTGATTCTTCCACTCCCAAGGAATCGTAAAAAGTAACAAGCATTCCTTTTGGACAAATAAGATTAGAAGACATGGCGACTTTCTTTTTTTTACCTTTTTTCTTATTCTTTTCAGTTTCTTCTTTTTCGACAGCAACTTTATTTAAAACCGGAGCTTCTAGCTTAATTTTTGGCTTTCCATTATCAGAGAAATAAAGGGTTACATTTTCAGAAACTTCTCCAAGTGGCGTATTGTTTTCTAACATCTCGTTTACTTCTTCCAAAGAATTACTACAAGAAAAAAGCATCCCCGTAAAAAAAACGAAGATGCTTATTATTTTATATGTATTTGTTACTCTCAATTTACAAAAAGATTAATCAATGGCTCTAATCGTTGTCGATTCTCCCCAACATTTAACTTTTACAGATTGACCAACTTTATACTCATTCATAAACAAATCGGCTTTACCTGCTAATCTGTTTTTCCAAGCAGCAACAGTAGATGCTCCAACACAACCTTTTGCTTTAGCAGCATAATCTAATGCTAAACAATAAACAAAACTAGCTTCAATTTTAGTTCCTCCACAAGAAGATGCTGTTTGTGCGATTGCTCTTGCTATAATACCGTTTGCTTTACATTTATCGTTCATTTTACGAGCGTAAGATGCTGCTGATTTGTAACTACCTCTAGACAATTCTATTCCTGCCATTCTTTCATAAAGTTTAGCTTTCTCTTCAGGATCTTCTGTTAATGTTAGTCCTTCTTCATAAAAAGATTTAGCTGTCTTATATTTTTTATTATTATACCAGTAATTTCCAATACTAATTGCAGATTCTGCTGTAGGATTTGCTTTGTGAATTTTAGAAGCTAAGCTAATGTAGAATTCACTCGAGTTACATTTTCTACCGTCAAGCATTTTTACCGCTTTTTTTATCAACTCCATATCTTCTGGATTTGCTTCTA
>WFNC01000085.1 GCA_015488785.1 Flavobacteriales bacterium
TTACTTAGCAGTAAAAGTAGCTCAAAAGCAATATAAAGAAAGCATGTCTTTAGTAAAAAAATATTATTTTAAAGACACTATTGACAAAGCTTTTATGCAAGCTTTAGACATTTACAGAGGAATAAAAATAAGCTCAAAAGGGATCAATAAAAGTAAAAAATCAATCGAAAGCAACTTAGTCTTAGTCGAAAATCAACTCATTGATTTAAAAAAAGATTTAGAAAATTCATCCATACAAGGTAACGTGGTAAAAGAAGCCATTATTACCGAAACTAGCAATGTAAAACGCTTAGATAGCGCACTTAATATTTATTTAGACAATGTCAATAATCTATTATTCGCCCACGATTCCGTTGCCGCATTTATCAAACACAAAACAAGAACATTTTAATTGAAAACAGTAATAAAAATAGCTCTATTCGGATTATTCCTTTCATTTTACAATGTAGGGTTTTCTCAATCTGATCAGGACCAGCGACTAGCATTAAACTATTTTAACCAAGGAGAGTTTGACAAAGCATTGACTTACTATGTTAGAATTTACGATGAAAATCCATCTTATTACAACTTCACTTACCTTTACAATTGCTACACCGAATTGCAACAATACAAGGAAGCTCAAAAACTAACAAAAAAATATTTAAAAAAGAATCCTAAAAAGCTAAGAGCTTATATTTATTTAGGAAGAACTTTCCAAAATCAAGGAGATACAACCAAAGCAGAACAATACTATTTAAAAGCGATAGAAAGCATCGACAAAGACACTCGTTCTAGTCGAATTTCAACACTGTCAGCAGAGTTCGAAAGACAAAACAAAATCCAATACGCAATCGATACTTATGAACGAGGAAACAAATTTTCGAGAGGAAATCCTTACATGTACAACCATAAAATTGCAAAATTATACAACCGACAAGGCAAAACCGAATTGATGATCGAAACCTTGTTAAACCTTGTTGATGTAAGCGAAGGATTTTTGAGACAAACACAAAACGGATTAAACAATTCGATTGATTTTAACACAGAACCAAAGAAAGTTGAATTATTACGTATTGCATTATTAAAACGAGTTCAAAGTCACCCAGGAGAAGCTGTTTACAACGAGTTACTGGCTTGGTTTTTCACTCAAAAAGGAGATTTCGATAGCGCGTTAACACAATTAAAAGCATTAGACAAAAAAGAAAAAGGAGAAGGAGAACGTGTTTATGCACTAGGAAACACCTGTTTCAACAATCAAATTTATGACGTAGCCATCAAATCATACGATTACATCATTCAACAAGGAGAAAACGGTAGATATTACAGAGCGGCTAAAAGTAATCGTCTCAAAACATTAAAACAAAAAATTACAACAGGTAGAAACTACACAAGAGAAGAAGTTCTGTCACTAAGAGATGATTATGAAAACACATTGAAAGATTTAGGCAAGAATATTTACGCAATCCAACTCATAAAAGAATTGGCAAACCTAAATGCTTACTACCTCAACGAACCAGCAACGGCAAGAGTTCAATTAGAAGAAGCGCTAAAATTCTCAGGCTTACAAAAAAAGGAAAGAGCTAAACTAAAGATTCAACTAGCAGATGTATTAGTTCTTCAAAACGAAGTTTGGGATGCATCGCTTTATTATATGCAAGTCGAAAAAGAATTTAAAGAAGAACCGATTGGTCATTTAGCCAAATACAAAAACGCAAAAATCTATTATTACACCGGAGAATTTGATTGGGCAAAAGCACAGTTAGATGTTCTTAAAGCTTCAACCACAAAGTTAATCGCTAACGATGCAATGGACTTATCATTACTCATTACAAGTAATACAGCAATGGACACAACCATTCGTCCAATGCAATTATATGCCAAAGCCGACTTACTTATAGAGCAGCACCAATACGAAAAAGCAAATGCTTGTTTTGATACAATTGCAAAAGAATTTCCCTACCATTCACTAGAAGATGAAATATTGTGGAAAAAATACACCATCGAAAAAAAGAAAGGAAATTATGAATTAGCTACACCTTATTTATTAAAAATAATCACCAACTTCAACGAAGATATTTTAGCTGACAACGCACTATTCGAATTAGCTCAACTCAACGAAAATATATTAAACAATAAAGAGCAAGCAAAAGAATATTATAAACAATTGTTATTCAATTACCCAGGAAGTTTATTCTTGGTAGAAGCTAGAAAAAGATACAGATATTTAACCGAACAAAAAAAATGATTTTATACAACGTCACCATAAACATAGACACGAGCGTAGAACAGGATTGGCTAAGCTGGATGAAAGAAACGCATATTCCAGACGTAATGAACACAGGTTGTTTCACAAAAAACATTGTATGCAAAATCAATGCAGAAAGCGAAGGAGGAACAAGTTATTCGATTCAGTATTTTTGTCATTCTCAAAAAGAATTAGATTTATACATGGATACTTACGCTAAAAAATTACAGACAGAACATGCATTAAAATTTCAAGGAAAATTTGTAGCATTTAGAACATTATTAGACGTAATTCATACACACGAAGTTTAAGAAGAAAAAATAACATTATAAAAATACAAGATGGATTTAACAACACAAATCAACCAAGACATAAAAAAAGCAATGCTCGCTAAAGAAAAAGTAAAATTAGCAGCATTGAGAGCCATAAAAGCCGCTCTTTTATTAGAAGCAACCAAAGAAGGAAATAGCGGAGAAATTTCCGAGGCTACAGGAATTAGTATTATTCAGAAATTGCACAAACAAAGAAAAGATGCGTCTAAAATTTACGTAGAGCAAAACAGAGAAGACTTAGCGCAAGAGGAAGAAGCTCAAGCAACTGTCCTAGAAGCCTACCTTCCGAAACAAATGAGCGAAGAAGAAATAACGTTAGTTGTCATAGCTATAATAGAAAAAGTTGGAGCAAAAGGACCGAGTGACATGGGAAAAGTAATGGGATCAACAATGGGACAATTAAAAGGTAAAGCAGACGGAAGTTTAATTTCAAAAGTAGTTAAAGCAGAATTAAACAAATAAACATTTTATTGATTTATCACAAAAAGCTCTTTTTTTTCAAAAAAGGGCTTTTTTGTTTATTGTTTTATTTTTTTCACCCTTAAATACCTGCCATTCGTCAATATGACGAATACTTATACACAAATATTGCTTTAAAAGTTTGAAAAGTATTATAAAAGAGTTAATTTTCAGTTTAATTATATTTAAAATAGCTATTATGATTCGATATATACTTTTATTTATTTTATCTTTTCTCTCTTTTAGTTCTTTGTTCGCACAAGGGACAAGTTGTGGAAACTCTACTCCTTTTTGTACAGGTACCACTTATACCTACCCTAGTGTCACAGGAAACTCAGGCTACGGAGGTGTTGGATGCTTAGGTTCAACCCCAAATCCTTCTTGGTTTCATTTCCAAATAGCAAACCCAGGAAATCTAACCATTAGAATGCAACAAGGAAGTAATGACATTGACTTTATTTGCTGGGGACCATTTTCGAGTGCCACGGCAGGTTGTACAGGAACAGTTCCTTCTGGAGGTGGTGTTTCTTGTAGTTACTCAGGTTCAGCTACAGAATATTGCCAAATAAATGGCGCTGCTACTGGACAATGGTATATATTATTAATTACAAATTTTTCTGGTAACTCTGGTAATTTCACCTTTACAAATACAGGAGGTTCCGCTACTACAAACTGTTGCATTTTACAAAACACCGAAGCAGGTAATTCGTTTACAAAAACATGCGCTTCAAACGCTAGTGGATCAGGTATAGGAACATCAAGCTCAGGAGGAAGTACTTATTCTTGGTCTCCCGCAGCTGGACTTTCAAATGCTTCAATCAGTAATCCAATTGCTAACCCTAGTTCAACAACAACATACACCCTAACAGAAACAGATGGTACGGGCTGTGTTTTTTCAGATGCAGTAACCGTAAATGTAAACACAACTTTACCAAATACAAATGCTGGTAGTGATGTAACGACTAATTGTACTACTCCATCTAGAACACTTTCAGGATCAGGAGGCGGGACTTATTCTTGGTCGCCTTCAGCAGGATTATCAAGTACAACCTCCTCATCACCTACCGCAAATCCAAGTTCAACGACTACCTATACCTTAACCGCCACGGGCTCCAATGGTTGTTCAAAAGCAGATAATGTCATCGTTAATGTAGATAAAGCACCTCCAACTTCTGGAGCAGGAAATGATGTGACGACAACTTGTTATACCTCTACTGCTACCCTAGCTGGAACAGGAGGAGGAAGTTACTCATGGTCTCCTTCAGCAGGACTTTCAAATACAAATACAGCAACTCCAGTCGCTAACCCTAGTTCTACGACAACTTATACTTTACAAGTAACGGCAGCAAATGGGTGCACCGACACAGATGATGTTACTATAACCGTCAATGAAACTCCTCCAAGTGTTAACGCAGGATCAAACTTCACCACCAATTGTACGAATCCAACTTATGATATCTCAGGAAGTGGGTCGGGGACATATTCATGGACTCCCTCTGCTGGTCTTTCGTCTACAAATATTTCTAGCCCTACTGCAAACCCCAATTCTACGACGACTTACACTCTGCAAGTGACAGCTACTAATGGATGTACAAGTACCGATGCGGTTACCATAACGGTTGATAAAGGCTTGCCTAATGCAAATGCAGGAGCAGATGTTGAATTAGATTGCATTACTACTTCAGGTTCTTTTACAGCAACGGGAGGGACTACCTACGATTGGCGTTTTCCAGATGGAACATCTACAGGGGCTTTAGTCAATTTTGACGATACAAATACTCCAGGAGAATACATTGTTAATGTAACAGGAGCAAATGGTTGCTCGTTAGAAGACACAACTGTTTTAGTAATCAATCAAACCCCTCCTAACGCAAGTGCTGGAGCCGATATTATATTCAATTGCACTACAACTACAGGTAGTTTTACAGCAACCGGAGGTAGCTCATATTCATGGGTTGACCCAGTTGGACAAATAACAACAAATGCTATTATCAATAGAGTTTTAGGTGATGATATTGGTGATTACACCGTTACAATTACTTCTCCTAACGGATGTACAGTTACTGATGTCGCATCATTAATTGTTGATACTATAGTTCCTGTAGCAGATGCTGGAATAGATACTTTACTTACGTGTAGTCACTTAAATATTGATTTAAACGGAACACTATCATCCAACTCTAGTGATATGAACTATACTTGGATGACAAACGACGGAAACATAACTCAAAACGGAACAACAACCTCTCCCACAATTGATGAAGTAGGAATGTATTATTTAACAGTTCTCAACACCGTAAATAATTGCTTTAAAATTGATTCTGTCAACATCACAATTGACACCATAAGACCAATTGCTATAGCTGGAGTTGACACAATAGTATCTTGCAACATTCCGATTATCGACTTACTTGGATTAGGTTCTTCTACAGGTAATTTTTCTTACCTATGGGAAACTACTGATGGTAATATTGTAGCAAACGGAAATACAATAAATACGACCGTTGATGCTGGAGGAAACTACCAATTAACAGTAACAAATAATTACAATGGATGTACTAACTTTGACAACACTTTTGTAGCTGAAGATTTAACTGCAACGATAGATATTCTATCTTCTGATGTTTCAATAGAAGAAATAGATGGTGTAGCTGCCCACGATGTAGAATATTCTTGGGACGGAGATAACGGAACTGTAGTTTGGGATTTTGGAGATAACAACACAAGTACCGATTCTAGTTTAATTCACACTTACAATTTAAGAGGTGAATACACTGCTCATATCACATTGACTGACGAAAGAGGTTGTATCGCTCAAGATTCAATTGTAGTAAGAATAGACGGAAGAGTGATTCGATTTCCAAATGTATTTACTCCTAACAACGATGGTATAAATGACCTCTTTACATTTAGAGCCGAAACCGTGACTTCATTTGATTGTTCGATCTATAATAGATGGGGACAATTAGTCTATAGTTGGAAAGCTTCTTCTGGAGGCTGGGATGGAAGAACATTAGCAGGTAAAGAAGTTCCCGTTGGAGAATACTATTACATATTGCATGCTGTAGATAGAGACGATACAATAATAGAGCAAAAAGGTACGTTAGCTTTAAAAAAGTAACAACCTGAAATATTCAATAATAAATTAAATTTCCTAGGGTAAATCTATTTCGCCTTAGGAAATTAAATACTTTACCAGAAAGACTTTCAAACTTGATCAATCCTTAAACCCTCGGATAGCATAAAAAATATTTTTTTACAGACTTCGTTAATGCCTGAATATTAAGATTGTCACTAGCTTCGGTTATATCCAAAACTTGTCCCGATTTGAATAATAT
>WFNC01000086.1 GCA_015488785.1 Flavobacteriales bacterium
ACAATATACCAAGCGAAAAAAAAGTATTAAAAGCATTAAAAGAAGATCCAGCTTACGCTAATCAATTGATACGTGAACGTACTAAAGAGTTGGAAGAAGCAAGAGAAAAACGAATAGCAGATGAAGATAAAGTAACACAAAACAAAAAGAAATACATCAAGGGTTTGTTCTACTATTTTAGAATAGGAAAAAAGTTACTATATCCTGTTCCATCTTTTGACGGAACAGCTCAAAATCAACTAGCCGTTTTCTTAGGTTTTCAGATAGATGCAAAAAAGCCAAATCCGTATGCACCAAGTGCCATTAAGTTGAGATTTGCAATTGCATCAAGTCAAAAGTATTTGGCTATTCCTGCAAGTTATATAAAAGATATTCAAGCTATAAAAGGTGCGAGTATTGGAGTTGGCTCAGTTAGTTTGGATGAGATTTTAGAAGAATGGACAGAAGTTATTAAAGAGAATACAAAAGATAGATCCATACGCTACATTGTAACGGGAAATATCCTACAAGCCTATTCATCTTTTAAAGGAAAATTAGTGAGTTACACGACTAAAAAAGGAGATGTAAAAAAAGGGATTTTAATGTCAGAACATTGGTCAATTGATAATGAAATCAAAGGGCGTGTAATTGTTCCAATAGCTAAAGCCTTAAAGATTATTCGTTCAATGACTAATGGAAGTGCTTTGTATGGAAGTCACAATGTTTCATTCTTTAAACAGTATGATAATTCTTTTAGAATTGTAGTACCTGCATCAAATAAAAAAGGAGCAATTATCTTTTTGAATAAAGACTTACTCAAATTAGTGAATAACAATCGATTTGAGAAAACAGCTAGTCAAATGGTTGCTGATTTAGAAATGGATAACCTAGAGAAATTCCTTGAGATATTACAGGAACAAATAGGAGTAACTATTTCACTGTTGCAACATCAAGTAGAAAATGTAGGCTTAGTTGTAACTAAAACAAGAAAACGAGTCAAAATTCTGCCACCTCCAAAAGAGGAAGAATTTAAAATGGACACAAGGCTTTTAGAGTTTGAAGCAGAAGCCTTGGAACTAGAACTTGAATTATTATCCTTTTAAAAATTTAGCACTATGATTACGATACGAAATTATTATACAGAAACAGCAGATTTAAAACAAACCGATTTACCATTAACACTTTGGAAAGGTCATCAGTTTGTGGGTAAAGTAACGCAAAATGGTAGTTCTTGGGATGCTTATCATTCAAGTGATTCTATCAAAAAAACAATAGATTTATTCTTAGATAAATTGAATGAATTTTTGTCTAAAAAGGGAGGAGGTAAAGCAAAGTCTAAAACACAATCTAGTCAAACAAAAAAAACAACTCCGAAAACAGCAAGAACAACTAAACCTAAGGTAAAACGAAGAACACCAACTTCTCCAAAACCCAAAAAGAAAACAGCTAGAGAATTAACCTACGAAAAAGCCGAAAAAGTTGAGACAGTAAGTTTAGAATTAAAACTAATCAAACGTTTTATAATGATGCACGGTAAAGTAAAGTCACAAAATCAAATTCGATTATTTATAAATGCTTTGCAAAAAGCGATTATTGAAAAACGTATTCGTAAAACGTCTCCGTATGCTAAAGAGATAAACAAAATACAAGATTATTTACTTGGATTACACGGTCAGTTTAAAAATGATGCAGATATTTTAAAAATTGATATTGCTGAATCGGTAAGAGGTAAGTACTTGACTTTAGTTGGTAAACAAGCTGAATTACATTCTGTAAAATTGATTAAAAGCTACATTAACTTACAAGGTAAAACAGTAACCAACCTAAAAGCCAAACGATTATTCAACCGAATTGCATTAGCTATCAACACCAATAAGCTAACAAAGAAAGACCGTTATTGGGATGAGATAGAATCTATAATGGGGACGCTTAAATCTTTTGTTAAAAAGAATATTGAGGGTGGAATGTTGGTTGTTTCGTCAAAAGAACTAAACGGATTACAAGGTATAGTTTTAGGTTGTGTGGTTTGTGATAAAAACCTAAATGGAATTAATTCTACACCACGAAATACCATAATGAGCAGTACCGATATTGTAAATCTTGATTTTGAAAAATTAGGATTCACTGGGAAGTGGAAAAACTTAATCGGAGATCCTTCAAATGGTTTTACAGCAATGATATTTGGTAAACCAAAAATGGGTAAATCGTATTTAGCAGTAGATTTTGGTGGCTACTTAGCTCGGAATCACGGAACAGTATTGTACGTGGCAAGAGAAGAGGGGATTGATGATACACTTCAACAGAAGTTAAAAGATAAAAATGTAGCACACCCAGATTTGTATGTGAGTGATTATCTACCAGAAGATTTATCAAATTACGATTTTGTGTTTTTGGATAGTGTCAATAAATTAGGATTAACTCCAGATGACTTGGAATTGCTCAAACTCAAATATCCGAACACATCATTTGTTTACATATTTCAAACAACCAAACAAGGGAATTTTAGAGGAGGTAATGAATTTCAGCATGATGTAGATGTTGTGATTGAAGTCCCCGAAAAAGGTAAAGCAATTCAATTTGGAAGATTTAACCAAGGTGGAGAAATAAACATATTTAGTAACAATTAAAACAGATAAAGATGAGAAAGAAGAAAATAGCATTAGTGTTGAGTGGTGGTGGTTTTAACTGTGCCTGTCAATTAGGAGCATTGAATTATATCAATGATAATTGGAAAAAGATAACAGGTTTATCAACTCCAATGAAATTTGATATTATAGCAGGTGTAAGTGGTGGAGCATTAAACGGTTCTTTGATAGCTATGAATCAATTACCATTACTAAACGATTTGTGGATTCATCAAATTGGTAGAAAGGGAGTTTCAGAAGTTTATACTTCTGAATTAATTGATACTTCAAGTAAAGCTGATAAAATTAAATTGAAAATTGATGTCAAACAATTAGCTAAAAAGTTAATTCCAGAGTTAAAAGTCAAATTAGGATTCTTTAATAAAATGGGGTTGATTTTTTCAAAGCAAAAAAGAAAAAATATACTTCAATCTATTATTAAAGAAATAGAGGAGAGCATAAAAATCAATTTGCCTAAATACAAAAGTATTGCTGACAATTTTCCACTTAGAAAAAAGTTAGAAAAGTACTTAGATAGAAGTAAAATCAAAGGAACAGACTTTTTATGTGGTTTTGTTTCTTTAGATACAGGAGCGTATCACGGAGTGTTGCACAATCAATTTCGTTCAGAACAAGACTTCATTAATGGCGTTATTGCTTCAACTTCAATTCCTATGGTTTGGAATCCTGTCAAAGAGATTCAGTATAATACAGAAAATGGAATTGTAAACAGTAAAAACAATGTTGACGGTGGGGTTAGAAATGTTTCGCCTTTAGGAGATGTAATCAAACTAATCAATCAAGACAAAGAAGATTGTGATTATAAAATCATTGTTATCAATACGAATAGTGGTCAACCAAAGAAAAAGGATTTTGCTGATAAATCAATTATTGAAATAGCAGTTCGCTCATTGTATGAAATTGCAATGACAGAAGTGTTTAACAATGATATACACCATTTTTCAAAAGTAAACGACATAGTGAAACAAGCAGAAGCTTGGGATGATGAAATAGCATTGTACAATGAGTATAACCATCAAATAAAGTCCTATGATGCAGTAATAATCAATCCTCATAAGGATATAGATTTAGGTAGTTCTATGATTGCAAATGAGAAATTAATCCACCATAGAATGATTCACGGAGCATCTATGGCACAAATAGCCTTTGATAAAAAAGATTTCAACAATGGATAACGCTAATCAAAATAGCGTTAATAAAATCAATGAACCTTTAATAATAACAGCGATTACAGAAGATTCTAATGACTTAGAATTTCCGAATGAGAATACTTTGCCAACTAATAAACGGTTGGCAAAGAAACTCCAAAAATTGCCCAACCCAGAATCCAGCCACTACATTAGCCAATGTAGTGGTAAATCAATGGGACTAATGGAAATCTTAAAATTAAAAAACATACTGAATTACAAAGACTTACGCTCAGTTATTAACTGGTGTACTAAAAATGATGTATTCATTATTCAGCAAG
>WFNC01000087.1 GCA_015488785.1 Flavobacteriales bacterium
AGTCTAATAAGCGACTAAAACAACAGTACTCCTGATTTCGAGTATTTTTCAGTGAACCCTAATTATTAATTGGTCAACTTACCCTTCGTACCCTCTAGGTTTATACTCAGCAGCAATATCAGCGATAACTTTTATATGAGCAGGAGAAGTTCCACAACATCCTCCGACAATATTTAAAAGACTATTTTCTAAAAAATCTCTAATTTGCTCTCCCATCATTTCTGGCGTTTCATCGTATTCACCAAACTCATTTGGAAGACCAGCGTTTGGATGAGCACTTACTCCAAATTTAGATTCTTTAGCCAACGTAGTCAAATAAGGTTTCATATCCTTAGCTCCCAAAGCACAATTAAGCCCTATCGAAAGTAGAGGTGCGTGTGCCATAGAAATATGAAAAGCTTCTGTCGTTTGACCTGTTAATGTTCTACCACTAGCGTCAGTGATTGTTCCTGAAACCATTATCGGTAGCACAACATCTAACTCTTCAAAAACAGTTTGTATTGCAAACAAAGCAGCTTTAGCATTCAAGGTATCAAAAATAGTTTCTACCAATAATAAATCGGCTCCACCTTTTATCAACCCTCTTGTTTGTTCGGTGTAAGCATCCACCAATTCATCGTAAGATATATTTCTAAATGCTGGATTATTGACATCTGGAGAAATAGAAGCAGTTCTGTTTGTTGGACCAATAGAACCAGCTACAAATCTTGGTTTATCAGGATTCATTTTAGTATATTCTTCGGCAACTTCTTTTGCTATTTTTGCTCCATAATAATTAATATCGTAAGCATATTTTTCTAAACTATAATCAGCCTGGGCAATCCACGTCCCACTAAAAGTGTTCGTTTCTACAATATCTGCTCCGGCATCAAAATATTTGGCATGAATTGCTTTTATTATCTCGGGACGAGTCAAAGACAACAGGTCGTTATTTCCTTTCAATGGGCTATCGTGATTATCGAACCAACCGTCTCTAAAATCTTCTTCTTCTAGTTTGTATTGTTGAATCATAGTTCCCATTGCTCCGTCCAAAACAAGGATTCTCTTTTTGATTTCTTCTAAAATATTTGCCATTCTATTGTTATCTTTTGCGTAAAGATACTTAATGCTTATCGCTTTTTAGAAAAGTTTTAAGAATTTATTTTTAAGAATACTTCAAAGATGTGTATTTCTTAAAATATTGTTTTATCTCAAGAAATTCCAATTCAATCCAATTTTATAAGCTCTATCTTCAAGCGGGTAATCTTTAGCTCCAAAATAATTGTTTTCTCCGAGTAATCCAGAATTTAAATGCGTCAAGGCAAAGAATATCCTCACGCTTTTAATTCTACTACTAACAAAGAAACTAATAAATGGGTGTTTACCTATCTTAGGATTTGGAGCAATGTAAAACTGACCTAAAGAAGGACTATAAGACATTAATTCTGTTTCTCCATAATAAGTTATTTTAGTCCCTGCATAAACGTCTAATTTATTTTTAAAGGCTTTAAATTTATATGCAATTTTTAATGTTGCCAAATAATCTGGTAGTCTGTAAATATTTAAACCGCCATTGTATTGGTAAACTGCTTTTGGTTCAATATTCCATTTCCCTAAATGAAATTCTTTCGCTAAACTTGTTTGTATAATTTGAGCATATCCATCGTATTGTTTTGCTTCTTGTAAGTAATTAAAATAAACAGGCTTATAAATATCGGTGTAAGAAAATTTAAAATGAACCCCTAATCTATTTTTGTTTGTTCCTGTGGTAAAATTAATTAACCTTATATTATCAAAGTTATTGTTCCATTTATTGTGATTGCCATAGTAACGTTGTAAATCAATTGAAGGGGTGTAAACAGTTAAGTTTGGATTGAAATACCAATTAAATCTTTTATTAATTTTCCAAATTAAAAAAGAAGTTGATTTTATATTTTTTTTCTGATAACCAGAAAGAGAATAATGTGACTTAGATTTTAAATACAAATTCTTGTTTTCTAAAACAACAGCTACTCCGACATTAAAATTATGATAATATTCCTTTATACTTTCTTGCTTGTAATCTAAATAAGAATAATTAACAAAAGGATTAAAACTAAAACTTGAGCTGTCTTTCTTTTTTGATAATAAAAATGAAATCTCTTGACTTAATTTATTGATTACGATATTGTCTTTTGTGTAATTACTATCTGTATAAATATTATCGTAAAAATTGGTATTTAGTATCGTATCGAAATATGTTCTTTTTGCATTATTAAAAATAGACTTAAATATCATTTCTTTTTTACTTCCATTACCTAAAGAATCTAAGTTTGAAGAGATCAAAAATTGTTGATTTACTTGAAACTGACTATTTATTCTAATGTCTTTTGCATGCTCTAAATTAACCGCAAACGTTTTTCTGTTTGAAGTAAAGGATGAATCTAATATAAATATTGAATCATTTTTTAAGCCCCCATTCTGAAATCCAGTGTTTTTTATACGGTTAGCAAAAAAGCTAACTTTGTACTTTTCTTTTTTAGATTTCCACCAAACATTAGCAAAAAGATTATTGTTATTTGATTTTTGTCGATTATAACTTCCTACCGAATTTATTTTTTTGTAACCTAACGAAAAATTTCCTTGTTTATTAAAATTTTGAGTATGCAAGACTTCAAAAAATTGTTCTTGCCTTGCTCCTTGCACGTATTTGACAGAAGTAAAAGGAACGTAAACATCATATTCCCTTTGAATCAGTTCTTTATTGTAAGAAATTAAATGACTAAAGCTGTAATCAAAATTTGGCTTAAAAATTAACGGAAAGTTAGCTAATCCGTTATTACCCAACCACAAGTATTCGTTATTGATTCTATAATTATGAAAATTTTCGAGCGAACTTGTATCTATTCCACATTTAATATTATTCTCAGAATATAAGAAAGGAGCATTCCGTTCTTGCGAAAAATAATTTTGCAAAAACAGAACACATACAATTATTAGCGCCAGTTTAGAAAAACGAGCACTTTGATATTTGAGGAGTAATTTAATTTTTAAGCTTCTGTTGTAGGTGCTCCAAAACTCAAAGGAAAACCCTGTTGTCCATTTCCTTCATTGATTACTCCATGAACGCTTTCGAATTTAGCGACATTATCGGCCAAAGCTCTCATTAATTTTTTAGCATGCTCAGGAGTCATTATAACTCTAGACTTTACTTTTGCTTTTGGCATTCCTGGCATTAAACCAATAAAATCCATCACAAATTCCGACGTAGAGTGTGTTATAACAGCAAGATTAGCATAAGTTCCTTCTGCTATTTCTTCGGTTAATTCAATGTTTATTTGATTTTGTTCTTGACTCATAATATATTTATTTTTTTGTAAAGATAAGCAAAGCAGTACTCAAAACAAATAGCTTTTATTCGTTTGTTTCTATATTTATTTAGAACTAATGAGTTTTCTTTGATCGCTTCTATTTTTAAATAATTATTTTTTCAAATTATCTAATTCGTAAACTTAAATTTTATCGAGGTATTTCGACTGATTTTATTATTTCTTCAATCATTAATTGCTCATTCAAACCTTCCATTTCTGCTTCAGGAGATAATATAATACGATGATTCAAAACGTGAAAAGCAACGAACTGAACATCTTCTGGAATTACAAAATCACGACCTCTTATCGCTGCCATCGTTTTTGAAGCCTTCAGCATCGAAAGAGATGCTCTGGGAGAAGCTCCCAAATATAATTTACCATGATTACGAGTACTATGCGTTATTTCTGCAATATATTTAATAATCGAATCATCTATTCTTACTTTAGAAATGGTTTCTTCAATTTCTTTCAAATCGTTTCCACTAAAAATAGCCAAAACCTTATCAAAATCAATCTTTTGACCTGTTTTATAGCGGTTCAAAATTTCTTGTTCTTCCTCCAAAGAAGGATAATCTAAGTTTATTTTAAACAAGAAACGGTCTAATTGTGCTTCAGGCAAACGATAAGTACCTTCTTGTTCTATAGGATTTTGCGTTGCAATTACTAAAAAAGGAAAACCTAATTTGTGCGTAATGCCATCGTAAGTAATTTGACGTTCTTCCATTACCTCAAACAAAGCGGCTTGCGTTTTGGCTGGTGCTCTATTTATTTCATCAATCAAAACTATATTTGTAAAAATAGGCCCTTTTTTAAATGAAAACTCACTTGTTTTCATATTAAAGACTGAAGTACCAATAATATCCGAAGGCATCATATCTGGCGTAAATTGGATTCTTGAAAAATCAACAGAAAGCATTTTCGCCAACACCTTAGCTGTAAGTGTTTTGGCTACACCGGGAACCCCTTCCAATAAGATATGTCCTCCACTAAACAAGCCAATCAAGAGTAAATCTACCATTTCATGTTGGCCAATTAAATAGTTTGAGATTTCTTTCCTAGCGTTTGAAACTTTAAGGTTCACTAAAGATAAATCAATTCTTGTTTCGCTAAAAGGCGAGAACTTAGATTCGTTATTTTCGACGTGTTCTATTAAATTCTCATTTGGCTTATTGTTGTTTTCTTGAGAAGGTGTGTTCATATTTTCTTCCATAGTTTTAATCGTCAAGTATCATTTAAGTTGTTAAAGATAATCGGTTTGAGGATATATATATAAATTATTTCAAATAAAAAGTTATATTTGTTAATTGATATACTACGTTTTTAATAAATACATCGTTTAAAAAAAATAAATGAATAAAATAGGATTAATATTAATTTGTGCAATGTTTAGCTCTTTTTCTTTTAAAGGAATGGCTCAAGACACGATTAATGTTATTGTTCCTAATGTTTTCACTCCAAATAAAGATGGTGTAAACGATGTTTTCAGACCGACATATAGTAATGTAAAATCTGTAAATGGATACATTTATAATCGTTGGGGAGAAATAATTTATCAATGGTGGGGACTTAACGGATATTGGGA
>WFNC01000088.1 GCA_015488785.1 Flavobacteriales bacterium
TCACAATTTTATAACGACAGTATTGAAAAAAAAGAATAATTCAACAGAATCGTAAAACGATTTGTTTTTAGAATAATTCGTTTTTAATTATCGATTGGCGATATTAATTTACTTTTAAACAAAATGACGAAAACACTTTATTATTAGATAAAGATATTTTTTTTGTCAGTATTTTAGATATATTTGTACTAATATAAAATCAATCGACTATGAAAATATTAAATGTCATAAAAAATGCTAAGCTAACAGTAAAAATAACAATGTTTTTTATGTTTTTCATTTTTTTATCTTCAATAATGACAAGTATCATTTCTTTTAACCAAAGTAAAGTTTTGTTAGAGAAGGTATTGTTAGACAACTTAGATAATGTAGCGCAGCTAAAAGCAGATAAAATAACATTGTTATTTGAAACCTTGGAGCCCAGTTTAAAATATGTAAAATCATTTGAAGGATTAAAAACATATTTGAGCAACAAAAAAGATGACTTAAATTCAGATGAAAAGCGAAGAAACCTTGAAGTAAAAGTTAAAAATTTTCAAAAGGACTATAAATATGACAATATTGAAGTTATATCTACAGAAGGGACTATTGTATATGATTCTTATATTTCAGGAGGCGAAAATAAAATCGGTAGAAGTTTTAAATATAAGGATATTTTGAAAGGCGAAAATAGTTTAGAAAAGGTAATTATAAGTCCTGTTTTCAAGTCAAAAGATAAGTATTATGTTTACTTAATGACTTCTGTCGGAAGGAATGACAATTCCGTTTTGGGTTACATTGCTTGTAAATACGAATTAAGTGAAGTCTTTAATTCGATATTAGATTATACAGGATTAGGAAAAACAGGAGAAACTTTGCTAGGAGAGCTTAGGGGGAATGATGTTTTGTTTTTAAATCCATTGAGACATGATCCAACTGCGGCTCTGAATCGAAAAGTTAGTTTAGGTAGTGATAAAGCTATTCCAATTCAAGAAGCGGTTCAAGGTCTTTCAGGTAATGGGATAGATATTGATTATAGAAAAAAAAAGGTTGTTTCTTCTTGGGTTTATATCCCAAAATTAAAATGGGGATTGGTAGCGAAAATAGATGTTGCTGAAACATTTCGCCCTGTATATGACTTACAATATAGAATTTATATCATTTCATTTATTAAATTAATTGTAGCAATGTTAATCGCTTTTAGTTTTTCTAAAACGATTGTTTTGCCAATAAAAAAATTAGAGATTGCGTTATTGAAATTAGGAAAAGGAACGTTACCAGAGCACATCAAATATCAATCAAAAGATGAAATAGGATTAATGATAAACGCGACTAATAAGCTGGTAGATTCTTTAGGAAGTACAGCTATATTTGCAAAAAAGATAGGAGAAAATAAATTAGAAACAGAATTTATACCTCTAGGAGATGAAGATATTTTGGGGGGTGCTCTTTTAAATATGCGAGATAAATTAAAAGCAGCTAAAGAGTTTGAACACGAAAGAAATTGGATAGCCGAAGGCCTTGCTCAGTTTGCTGATACCTTAAGATCTAATAATGATGATTTAGAATTATTAAGTTCTAACATTATTATTAATTTAGTAAAATATCTAGGAGCTAATCAAGGAGGTTTATTTGTTATCAATGAAGACAAGTCTCCAAAGGTGTTAGAACTTACAGCTATGTACGCTTATAATCGAAAAAAATATTTAGAAAAAGAATTTGAAATAGGAGAAGGCTTAATTGGGCAGTGCTGGCAAGAAGGAGAGAAAATCTATTTGACAGATATACCCGATAATTATGTTAATGTAACTTCAGGTTTAGGAGAAGCTAATCCTACTTTTATTCTCTTATTACCGTTAAAAATAAATGAAAAAATATATGGCGTAATTGAAATTGCCTCATTTAGTAAACTAGAAGATTATAAGATTGAATTTATTGAAAAATTGGCAGAAAGTATAGCCTCTACAATATCGAGTTCAAAGACTAATTTACAAACGACATATTTATTGCACGAGTCTAAAGAAATGACAGAAGAGTTGAGAGCGCAAGAAGAAGAAATGCGTCAGAATATGGAAGAAATGCTTGCTACTCAAGAAGAAATGGAACGATCGCAGAGAGAAATGGAAAACTCTCAACGAGAAATGGAGATTCAAAGATTTGCCCTAGATTCTTCAGCTATAGTTTCCGAAACGGATCAAAAGGGAATTATTACTTCCGTTAATAATTCTTTCTGCCTTATAGCAGAGTATAACGCTAAAGAATTAGTTGGTAAAAATCACAATATTATTCGTCATTCCGATATGCCTAAAGCTATATTTGAAGAAATGTGGACAACTATAAGTAGAGGAGATATATGGAAAGGAAGAATTAAAAACAAAAAGAAAAGTGGAGGGTGTTATTGGGTCGATGCGACTATAGTACCTATAATTGGAGATGATGGAAATCCTAAAAAATATATTGGAGTACTTTTCGATATTACGGATCAAGTAAATAAAGAAGAAGAAATAACAATAAAATTAAAGACTCTTCAAAATCAAAAAGAAACATTAGATTTGACAGAAATAGAAATTAAAGAAAATCTAAAAAATAGTAAAGATGATTTAGAATCATTAAAGGCTGAAATAGAAATGTTAAATGCTCAGATTAGACGTAAAGATAAAATAATAAATAATTTGAAGGACTAAAATTGTAAACAGGTAATCAAGCGCTTTACAAAATTAGCGACAACACAGACTAAAAACCTTTCTAAAATGTTAATAAGACGACCCCAAGAATATAAAGTAGGAGTACAAGAAATACGTGAAATAGTTGAATTATTGAAAACAAAATATAATTTTGATTTTTCCCAATATGCTATTTCTTCTTTTCGAAGGCGTATTATTAGAGTTCTAGATGTTTATAAGCTAAAAGATGTAGAAGATTTATTGCGAAAATTAACTATTGATAAAGAGTTTCATCACGAGTTTATAGAAGAAATAACCGTAAACACAACCGAAATGTTTAGAGCTCCTTCTATGTGGAAAGCATTAAAAGGAACAATAATAAATGAATTGAAAAAAAAAGGATGTCTAACAATTTGGCATGCCGGCTGTTCGTCGGGAGAGGAAGTTTTTTCGATGGCAATTCTTTTAGAGGAACTAGGAATAAAAGGGCAAATAAATATTGTGGCAACTGATATAAATAATAAAGTTATAGAGGTAGCGAGAAAAGGTGAGTATCCTTTACGCAATATGAAATTAAATGAAGAAAATTATAAAAGATTTGGAGGTGCTTTAAATTTTAAAAAATATTATACAATAGAAGGAAATAAAGCCTCCTTAGATTCTAATTTATTAAAAAATGTACAATTTAAAACACACGATTTAGCCCAAGAAGATCCTTTTGAAAAGTTTGATATAGTTCTATGTCGAAACGTAATGATTTATTTCGATAAAGTTTTACAAGATAAAGTATATCGCCTTTTTTATGATAGTTTAAAACCTAAAGGCTTTTTGGTTATAGGCTCTAAAGAGTCGATGATTTGGTGTTCGATTAAAAATAAATTTAGAATAATAAATGAAAAAGAGCGAATATATCAAGCTATAGTGTAAGATAATTGACAATGAAAAAGTGCAAAGCAATAGTGATAGGTGGTTCAGCAGGTAGTTTTAGTGTAGTAATTAGAATACTAAAAGTATTACCTAAGGACTATAAAATACCTATAATATTATGTATGCACAGGTTAAAACATGTGCGAGAAGGTTTTGTCGAAGCATTAGCGATGAAATCGAACTTAAAAATAATAGAACCTAATGATAAAGATAAAATAGTAGGAGGAGTTGCATATTTAGCTCCTGCTAATTACCACTTGTATGTAGAATTAAATCATACAATAGCATTATCTACAGAAGAAGTCGTTAACTTTTCGAGACCTTCGATAGATTTAACATTAGATTCTGCAGGTTTTGCTTATAGAAATAGCTTAGTAGGAATTATCTTATCGGGAGCTAATAGAGACGGAGCGTGGGGATTAAAAAAAATAAAAGATTATGGAGGGACAGTCATCATCCAATCTCCATCGGATTGTAAAATAAAGACAATGCCTGAAGCCGCTAAAAGTTTAACAGAGGTGGATTATGAATTAACGACAGAAGAAATAATAAATTACTTATTAAAACTCAATGAATAAAGATATAAAAAAATATTTATTACTAATTTTGATTAGTTCAATTTTGATTTTAATTGCGGTAATCTTTTTTACCAACTATGTCACCTATAGTGTCCTTGGACTTTTATTGCTTATCTTAATTTCTTCTTATTTAATTAATAAAAAACATTCGTTACTAATTGAACAAATAAATAATAATAAAATATTAGAAAATGAAATAGAACAATTAAAATTGAAGCGAATAAAAGAAGTAGAAAATAATTCTGAACATAAAAATTCAACCTTAATAGCAACAATAAAAAAAGAATTTAGGAGTAAAAATTTAAAAACTGAAAAAGAGATCTTAAAATATTTGATTAATCTTTTAGAAGGAGTTCAAGGAGTTTATTTTACCCCTAATAATGATCATGAGCAAACATTGCAATTGCAAGCTTCATTTGCAATAGGTAATGATTTTGATCATAGAACATTCTTACAAACAGAAGGATTTATAGGGCAAGCAATTATCAATAAAAATATAATGTTTATTGATGATCTTCCTCAAGATTATACCACCATACTTTCTGGACTAGGAAAATCCTCCCCTTCTTCTTTAATTATTATTCCTATATTTTTTGAAAATTCTATTTTTGCAATTGTTGAGATTGCATTATTCAATAATATTACAGATGAAACTAAATTAATTGTAAAAGAAATACCTTATTTAATACTTGAAAGTTTATCCCCTAAATCGAAAGAAAATGAGAACAAATAGAAGCAATATTATATTTAAAACTGACTGGAAGGCAGGCATAATAGGCTTTTGTTTTGGGTTTGTATTTCCTATTATTTCATTAGTTATAGTCTGTTTAGAAAAAAACTATAAATTTTCAATCGATAACTGCATATTAATACATAAAGAAAATATTCTTTTAGGCGTTATAGATTTAGCTCCGTTTGTATTGGGAACTTTAGCTTATTTTGCAGCGCGTAAAATCAATAATTTTAATTTAAAATTAACAAGTCTAGTAGAGGAGCAAAGTAACAACATAATTAAATTAGCCGATTTTGCAGAGCAAATTGGTCAGGGGAATTTAGATGCGGTTTATGAAGTTAATGGAACAGATGACGACTTAGGTAAAGCTATTATTCAGATGAAGTCTAATATAAAAAATCATAAAGAAGAAGATGAAAAAAAGAATTGGATTTCTTTGGGTAGAGCAAAAATAACAGAAGTTATTAGAGAAGGAAGTTCTTTAAACGAATTGGCTTACGATATTTTAGTTGGTATTATAGAGTATAACTCAATTATACAAGGAGCTGTTTTTTTAGCATCGGAAGATTTAGAAACGTGGACGTTAAAAGAAAGAAGAGAAAAAGTAAAATTAACTAAAATAGCCCATTACGCCTACGGTAGAAAAAAATATGCAAAAAAAAGCTACTTACTAGGAGAAGGACTAATTGGAGAAGCCGCAATAGAAGGGAATATAATACATAGAACCGAAATTCCAGACTCATATATGACGATATCTTCAGGGTTAATTGAAGATAAAAAACCCAAAGCATTACTGATTGTTCCTTTAATTACAAACAATACTTTGCAAGGTGTTATAGAGTTAGCTTCGTTAACTAAGTTTACAGCATCTCAAATAGAGTTAATTGAAAGCGTTAGCTCAATTATAGCTCGTATATTTTTTGATAAGCGTACAACAGAAAATACGCAAATTTTGTTGACAGAATCACAACAAATGACCACTGAATTAAAATCTCAACAAGCAGAATTACGGGCTAATGCTGTAGAAATGTTACTAAAAAGAGAAGAAATAAAAAAAGCAAATAAATTGCTAAAAGATCAAATTAAGGAAATAAAAAATGCCCAAAAGAAGCAGCACTCTTTATTAGAAAATTCTTCAGAAGTTATCGCTATATATGATGAAACTGGAACAGTAGTATATGAGAGCCCTTCTATTATTAATATTTTAGGATATACTCCAGAAGAAATGATAGGGTCAAATCTATTTACATCGAACTCACCATCCAAAACTGTTTTAATTCTTAGAGATTTATTTAACTATATTAAGGATAATCCGAATGAAACAAAAATAGTAAAAGTTCCTTATCAGAAAAAAAATGGAGAAGCTGTGGTTTTAGAGGCATTAGCTAAAAACCTAATAAAAGAAGAAGCAGTAAAAGGAATTGTAATAAATTTTAGAGACATAACAGAACGTTTATTAGCAGAGACAGAACAAATAATGAGAGGTAAAATGCAAGCTTTGTCGGAAAACAGTGGCGATATTATCTTACGTTTTGATATGCAAAATAAATTCCAATATGCAAATCCAACATTGTCTAAATTTACCAAGTTTTCTTCTGAAGAGGTAAAAGGTAAATACTTAAAAGATATTTCTTTTACTCCCTCTCTCTTGGAAGGGTTAGAAAATGTGTTAATAAAAGTAAAAGAAGAGCGTGTAATAATTATGTCTGAAGTTTCGTTTAAAAGTAGCAAAAATGAAACAACTATGACTATTAATGCTATACCAGAATTTGATGCTGATAAAAAATTAGAAACTATTTTATTAGTAGCTCACGATATAACGAAACGTAAAGAACAAGAAAATATATTAGCCCAAACCAATAAACAAATTAAAGCAAGTATAAATTATGCAAAAAGAATTCAAGATGCTATAATTCCGAAATTAGAGGATATAAAAATCGATTTAGGAAATGCTCTTCAATTTTATAAACCAAAAGATGTGGTAAGTGGTGATTTTCCCTATTATTATAAAAAGGGGAATTATGTTTACTATGCTGCTGTAGATTGTACAGGTCACGGTGTTCCAGGGGCTATGATGAGTTTAATAGGTCATTTATTACTAAATGATATTTTGAACGACGATAACCTTTTAACTCCTTCTCAAGTTCTTTCCAAACTGCATTGGGGGGTGGTAAAAACGCTTAAACAGGATAGAGAAGAGAATAAAGCTTCTGATGGAATGGATGTTGCCCTTTGTCGAATAGATTTAAGAACAAATGATATTTTGTATTCAGGGGCTCATAGACCTTTGTATTATGTTAAAAACAATGAAATAATACAATTTAAAGGGAATAAATTTCCAATAGGCGGAAGCCAATATAAAGGGAAGAATAATTATTCAGACCACCAATTAAAAGTAGAAAAAGGAGAGTCTATATTTTTCTTTTCAGATGGGTTACCAGATCAATTTGGAGGGCCAGAACAATTAAAATATGGACCTAAAAGAATCAGAAATGGCATTTTAGAAAACATAGAAAAATCACCTAAAGAAATTGAAGCATATTTTTCTAATAGCTTTAACGATTGGAAAGGAACAACAAATCAAACAGATGATGTATTATTAATAGGAATTAAATTTTAAGAAATTATGAATAAAATAGAATCAAACAAAAAGTATATGGAATTTGTAAAATCATTTCACAATACAATAAGAGAGAAAAACATCATATTGGTTTATGAAGGAGAAATTAATCAATCGATTACAAAAGCATTTTCTTCTATGACAGAACGAAATTCAGAAATTCAGAATAATAGTTCTCGAACTCAAAAAAGAGTTTATCACGTAATGGTGGAATGTCTTCAGAATGTGGCTAAACACGCTGGTCATGAAGAAACGGGTGAACCAATTATACCAGGAAGAGGTATTTTTATGATTTCTAATTCAGATTTGGAATATTCGATAACAACAGGCAATATTGTTGCGAATGACAAAGTAGCTGAAATAAAAGAAATGATAGGAAGATTTAATGCGTTAAACCCTTTAGAAATTAAAGAAGAATATAAAAGAATGATAAAAGAAAGCCGCTTATCAGAAAAAGCAGGAGCAGGTTTAGGTTTTATTGACATTGTAAAAAAGACAGGAAATAAAATCGAATTTTCTTTCGATAAAATAAATGATAAAACCTCATTTTTTATTCAAAAATCAGTTATAAATAGAGATTAAAAAAATATTATGGAAATTATAAATATAGCAGCAACAGACGAAACACCAGCGGTAATTTTTAATGTAACCGAAGGTATATTCGAAATGTCGGGAAAATCATTACCCGAAGATGTAACTATTTTTTACAACCCTTTATTAACATGGTTAGAGGCTTACGCATTAGAACCAAATAAAGAAACAAGGTTTGTTTTTAAAATGGATTATTTTAATACAGCATCTTCTAAGTTAATATTAGATATACTTTTATTATTAGAAGAAATAAATGAAGAACATAATGGAATTATAATAGAGTGGTATTTTAGAGAAGAAGACGAAGATATGGAAGAAGCAGGAGAAGAATTTTCTGAAATTGTAGAAATACCTTTTGAAATAAAAGAATACTAGAAAGATATTCAAATTTCAAAGTTAGAATTTAAGCCCCAATAAAAGATGAGTGAACAGATATTAAAAGCCTTGATGCAATTTTTTGCGATACTTGCTAAGCAAGATATCGAATCAGAAGATGAACTGATAGATAAAAGAATCTATGTAGTTGATTTTTTGAAAGCTCAGCTGAGCGAAGATATGATAGGTCAATATATCGATTTTTATGATTTAAAAGCAAAGCGAAAGAAAAAGAAAGGCTTGGCTCGTGAATCTAAGATGACCTCTGTAGGAGATTCTGTTAAAATTTTAGGAATCTGTAAAAAGATCAATAAAACACTAAGTCAAAAACAAAAAATAATTGTATTAGTACGTTTGTTTGAGTTTTTAAAAGTCACAGAATCTATAGTTGGAACAAGGATTGAAATTATAAAAACAGCATCTTTAGTTTTTAATATTAGCAAAGAGGAATACGACTCTATATACCATTTTTCGACAATAAATAAAGCTAATATTAACAAGAATAAAAATTCTTCATTTTTATATATCAAAGACGAATCAGAAGAAAAAGAAGAGTATAGTAATATTATTTATAGAAATAATTTAGAAGGAGAATTAGTTGTATTAAAAATAGAAAGAGAAAACATTTATTTCGTTCAATATCTAGGAGAGCAAGTAGTTTCACTAAATAATAAAAACATATTAAAAAATAGGTTCTATTTATTGGTAAATGGAAGTATTCTTACATTTACCAATAGTTTAGCCGTTTATTATACCGATATCGTATCTGTTTTCTTGTCGGAAGAACATAATTTAAACCTTTCATTTGTAGCCGAAGGTATTACGTTTAAGTTTAAAAATGGGACTACAGGAATTCAAAACTTAAATATAGCCGAAGGTCCGGGAAATTTAGTAGGCTTAATGGGCGCAAGTGGAGCAGGAAAAAGTACACTTATGAATGTCCTTTCGGGGAATGAAAAACCTACTACAGGATCTATAAGAATAAACGGAATAGACATAAATGAGGACATAAATAATGATTTAGAAGGTGTAATAGGCTTTGTACCTCAAGATGATTTATTAATAGAAGAATTAACCGTTTTTGATAACCTCTATTACAATGCCAAGCTTTGTTTTTCTAAACTCTCTGAAGTTCAGATAAATAAAAAAGTAATTTATATATTAGATAGTTTAGGACTTATTGGTGCTAAAAATCTTAAAGTTGGAAATCCTTTAGATAAAACAATTAGTGGAGGACAACGGAAACGTTTGAATATAGGATTAGAACTAATTAGAGAGCCCTCAGTTTTATTTTTAGACGAACCTACATCAGGTTTATCATCCAAAGATTCGTTAAATGTAATCGAATTATTGAGAGAGCTAGTCCTAAAAGGAAAGTTAATATTTGTAGTAATTCACCAGCCATCGTCCGACATTTATAAAATGTTCGACAAAATGATTTTCTTAGATAAAGGAGGATACTTAGCTTACTATGGAAATCCAATAGAAGCAGTTCATTATTTTAAAGAAAAAAATAAACAAGTCGAAGGACAATCTGGCTCTTGTAAAGTTTGTGGAACACTAAACTCTGAAATTATTTTCGATATTTTAGAATCTAAAATTGTAAACGAATATGGAGAGTTTACCGAAAATCGTAAAATAGCACCTAAGGAATGGAATAATTTTTACAAAAAGGAATTTCTGAAACCAACAATAGAAGAAACAAATACTCCTCCGCAAAAAGGGTTGTTTATTCCCAATAAAATAAAACAATGGTGGTTATTTGTACAAAGAGGTATTTTTACTAAGTTAGCGAATAAACAATATATATTAATAACATTTTTGGAAGCTCCAATATTGGCTTTTATATTAGCATTTATCATAAAAAAAGCATCGGGACAAGAAGAGTACGTTTTTGCATATAACAATAACATACCTTCTTATATTTTTATGTCAATAGTGGTTTGTTTATTTTTGGGATTAACCGTAAGTGCAGAAGAAATTTTTAGAGATCGAAAAATATTGAAACGAGAGCGGTTTTTAAACTTAAGTCGTTCTTCCTATTTACTTTCTAAAATAACAATACTGTTCTTAGTTTCAGCCATACAATGCGCATCATTTGTTCTTATTGGAAACTATATCCTAGAAATACACGGTATGTTTTGGGTTTATTTTTCAACTCTTTTTAATGTTATGATATTAGCCAACCTAATAGGTTTGAATATCTCTTCAACATTTAATTCCGCTGTAACTATTTATATTATTATACCATTAATTATAATACCTCAAATGATATTAGGAGGTGCAATGTTCAAATTTGATAATTTGAATGATTTTTTTGGAGATGGCGTCGATAATTCAGTGCCCATAATTGCAGAATTTATTCCTGCAAGGTGGGCTTACGAAGGATTAATCGTAGATCAGTTTACGAATAGTTATTATGGAGAAGAATTTTTTGAATTAGATAAAAGAATAAGTCAAATAAAATTTAAACAAAGTTATTTAATTCCAATATTAGAAGAAAAATATGAAGCTTGTAACCTTAATTTATTTTTAATACACGGCGATTATACAGAAGAACGATTCAAAGATGATTTAGCTTTAATGTCTAACTTAATCTTATCAGAAAATAAGATATTAAAAAAAATACAGTTTAAAGAAGTTTCTAATCTAAATAGAAAAGAATTTAATAAAAAAACAGCACTAGAATTAAAAACATATTTAAAAGAATTGAAGCAGTTTTATGCAAAGTCGTATAACTTTTTAAACAAAAAGAAAGAAAAAAAGAAAACAGCGGAAATAAAAGGAATGAAAATAAGAGCATTTAAAAATGCTTATCAAAATAGAAATGTAAAAAATATTGTTCGAAATAAATTTACAGCAGACGATTATGAAATAATCGATAACCAGTTGATACAATTAACTGACCCTATTTACATGAAGAATAAAAAAGGAATAGGAGCTCATTTTTATGCAGCAACTAAAACTTTTTTTGGCATAGAACTTAAGACGGCTCAATTTAATCGATTAATTATTTTTATAATGATAATTTTTGCTTATATTGTATTATATTTTAATCTTTTAAGTAAATTACTTAATCTTACCGATAAACTAAAATTAAAAAAATGAACAGAAAATATTTAACCATATTATTATTAAGTAGCTTGTTTTTTGTAGCTTGTAATGAAGATCAAAAAACTCAATCTACAGAAGAAGAGTTGGAAGAGGAAATGGTCGTTGAAAAATCTATTGAAGAACCTAAAATCGATGAGCAAAAACAAATAGAAATAGACGGTATTATATCTTCTATGCCATCACCTTTAGAAATAGTTTCTACCATCAAACAATCTGGAGCAACTTTTAATATTGATATATTGAACAGCTTAGAAAATAAAGATAAATATACTCAAGAATATAAAAAAGCCTTGAATATTGGAGTCTATGGAACTGATATGAGCTACATAAATATTTATGGGAAAACAATGCATGTTCTAAATTATGCAAGTGTTGTACAGAGCTTAAGCGAAGAATTAAATGTTGGGCATTTTTTCGATTTAAAATTACTAAGTAGATTAATTGAGAGTGATAACAATATGGATTCGCTTATTTTACTCTCTACGCGTAATTATAATGATATGGATCGTTTTTTAAGAGAACAAGGGAGAGGAGAAGTTAGCGCACTTATGGCTGTAGGAGCTTGGACAGAAGGAGTCTCCATACTGTTAGATATGTACGAACAATCAAATGATGACGTTTTAAAAGAGAAAATTGGTGAGCAAAAGATTGTTATAGGTCTATTAACAGAGGTAATGTCTTATTATAAAGATGAAAAAGAACTAGCAGGTCTGATAGCTCAACTAGAAAGTATAAACGCATTATACGATACTGTAAAAGAAGAAATAACAGAAGGGGAAATAATTACAAAAGAAGTAGATGGTATGTTAGTAATAGAAGATACTGGAAAATCTGTATTTAAAGTCTCTGACGAAACATTAGCTTCGATATTGACACAGGTAGATTTATTAAAAACCGAAATTACAAACATAAACTAAGATGAAAAATATAATCACACTATTCTTTTCTTCTATGATTCTTATAGGTAGCAGCCATGCCCAATGTAACAAAGAATTATCAGATTTAGCCATTGGTAAATTAAAAGATAATTATACCTTTCAAAAAGAGATAAAAATAAAACTGAAAAAAGATAAAAAATCTAAAGTTCCTCAAAAAATAGTTCAAAGCTTAGTGCTAACAGCTGGTCAAAACTATATGTTTTATGCTCAAAATTCAAAGGATAATAATTCGAAAGTTATTTACGAATTATTCATGGGAAAAGGTATTTTAGGTCGGTCTTACTTAAATGGAAGACATTACAAAGGAATCGCTTTTATGTGTATGAAAACAGGTACTTACAACTTAGCTTATTACTACGAAAAAGGAGAACCTGGATGTAGTGTAATAGTTGTTTCTTCTACTAAATTTTAAAAACGACCACAGATATTTATTCCTCCTACCACCCTACTCTTTCAGATTAGGGTGGATTTTTTGTTTAATGACCCATCCAGATTTAGAGCCTCATAGCCCAAGTTATTAAAGAAATATGGGGTACGTCAACTTGGGGATTTACGATTAAAAAAAGCGTATATTTACGTACTTTTAATAACTAATTATGGAGCTTTTATCACATTTTTTTCCTGAGTCTTTTTTGACTCATTTCACAGCGTCAACTACTCTTGAATATTCTAATATGGAGACAAAACAAGGGGTTTTAGAAATCTATTTAGAAGAAAATAATAATTTACCTTCATCATACGACAGTAGTCTTTATGAGTCTAAAGGATTTTATCCACCTAAAAGAATACAAGACTTTCCAATTATAGGAAAAGCAGTGTATTTAGTTATTAAACGCCGTCGTTGGCGTTAAAAAAAAGATAAGAGTTAATCATAAAAAGTGATTATTCATTTGTGGCAGAAGGTTCTAAAATGACAAAGAAACTTTCTGATTTTTTAAAATGTAGTAATAGGTAGCCAGGAAGATACAATTAGTAAAGTAGCTCGATATTATGGTGTTTTACCCGCGAAATTAAGACGCCACTACAAAGAAAACACGAGTGGTTTTAAAGATTGGAATCAAAAAGAACACGCCGAAAACTATATGATATTCCCTTGTAATATTGGAGAGAACTTATCTATAGATGAAGTTTCATTATCAAAAGGAGAACTTTAGACCTATTTGACTAATAAAACAGGTAAAGGAAAGAAAGGTACTATTGTAGCTAGTATCAAAGGCACTAAATCAAAAAATATAATTGAAGTTATAAAAAAATACCTTTAATAGAACGTGAAAAAGTTAGAGAGGTTACTCTGGATATGGCTAATAATATAGAGGCTTCAATAAAGGCTAGTTTTCCTAATGCCTCTTTAGTTATTGATAGATTTCATGTCGTTAAACTCGTATTAGAGGCGCTACAGCATTTAAGAATTAGTTATAGAGGGAAGTTATAGAAAAAGAAAACGCTGATATAGCAGAAGCTAAAAAAAGCAAAGAGAAATTTACAGCAACAGTTTTAAGTAATGGAGATACTTCAAGGCAATTACTAGCAAGAAGTAGATATATTTTAGCTAAAAAAGAAGCTGATTATACTGAAAACCAAAAAGAGAGAGCTGTTATATTGTTTAGAGCGTATCCAGACTAAAGAAAGCTTATAATCATTGTATGAAATTAAGGAATATATACGAATGTATAGCTAAAAACGAGGCTACTATTAGGCTTGAACAATGGATAGAAGAATCAAAACAAATGGAAATTAATCATTTTAATACAGCGGCTAAAACGATCGAAAGAAATAAAGAGAATATTTTAAACTTTTTTGATAACAGAAGTACAAATGCTAATGCTGAATCTTTTAATTCTAAAATCAAACTTTTTAGAGCTAATCAAAGAGGTGTCACAGATGTCAAATTCTTCCTATTTAGACTAGCTCAACTTTTTGCCTAATCCCCAAATTTTAGACGTGCCCCAAAATAAAGAGAATATTTTGAAAATAACTCTATATCTGAATTAAAATTACTATTATTATAACTTATTAAACAACACTAAAAGTGTCAACCTATATCAGGATAATACATTCAAGATCATTATTTTTTTACATTTTCAACTTTAACATCAAATACTTTACAAGCTCTTAAATAGATTTTTTCTTGAAGATTAATAATGTGAGGTTCTAAAAATACAAGAAAATTAAAAATCATTTTTTTTAATAAACGAAAACAAAGTCGTACAAGTTTATAGAAAATACGATAAATGTATCTTCCAATTTTAAACAATACTAATAGTAGATAGACTAGTTTTTGTTCTAAAAAGTTTATATTTTTTTGTTTTCGATTCACTTAAGTTTTACTTAAAATATTTACAGCAGATAGTGCCCAGTTTTAATTTAATCATTGTTTATCTCAAAAAGCTGAATTCATTGAATAAATTAATGAATCATGTGTTTATACAATAGTACTTATATCTACTTGTTTTTGTTTCATTAGTTAAGTAATAAATATTTATTAAGTATAATTTTTAGTTACAACTTAATTCTATAATTAAATTAACTTAACAAAAATTAAGTTAACTTAATTTTTTTACTTAATTTTGAACTTAATGCTAAAATATAGCTTCATAGAACATCCTTTACTAAACATTTTGAAGACGTTAGACCAACAGATTCCCAATGTGAAGCAGGCCTATGCCCTATTTTCTACAATAGAGAAAAAGATTGAAATTGTTGATTTCAAGAAAAATGAAAATCTATCGATTCTAAAAAAAGAACATTTAATTCAAAAATTTAGAAAAAATAAAAGAGATCGAAATTGGATAAGTAAAGACATGGTCAGTTTTATTTATGAGAATCAAACAAAAAAAATTCAGCAGTTATCTTTTGCGGACGAAAACAAGAATAACATACTCTGTTTAAAATTTCTATCTCCTTACGATTTTCTTTACGATACTTTGTTTATCGAATTATCGCAATCAGATGTATTTCAAATTTCTAAACAAGGGAATGAACTGACAATTGATCAGAAAAAAATAATTGAAAATATTTTATTCTACGCGATTAAATCGAGAATAGAAAATGAGTACAATAATTTAAAAACACATGAATTAGTAATTAATAGTTTTAAAAATCAACAAGCTGAAATTAATAAATCATTTCAAACTAATTTTAGTTTAACTCGAAACTATGAACAAGCGTTAGATTATTTTTTAGCCTCAATTACAAAAAAAATATTAAAAGAAGAAGAATTAGAGATCAGCTTCTCTCCTACTTGTAAAAAATATATTTATAATTTAAATGCAGATTTAGATTCAATACATCAGTCTATTTTGAATGCTGTAAATTTGATTCAGAATCTAAGTATAATTCCTCAGTCAAAAATAATTCTTGAAGCTGAAAATATAATTTTGAATCAAAATAAAGTTGTAGAAAAATCGGCTATCTCAACTATTGAAAAACATGGAAATGTAATCGAAATGTTAAACAAATATGAAACCGCTTCTATTTTAGCAGATGAAAAAGGTTTAAAAATAAACGGAACTACGGTAGCTAAGTTGTGTAATCCGAGTATTACTCCTGCTGCAATTACATTTAATTTAAAAAAGTACGCAAACGTTATCAACCTTTTGGTCAACAAATACAATCATAAATGGCCTACAATAAAAGAACATTTTAAGCCGTTTAAGAATGTGCTAGTGAATAATAATCTGGATGATAATCAGAAATCTAGGATTGCTTAATGGATAATCAAAATAAAAACATCATATCTGTCTTAAATCATAAAAATATGAAATTAATATTCTGTATAATGTTTCTCTTATTTTCTTTAAATAGCTTCGCTTTGATTAAAAATAAAGAAAATCTGTTACTTGATTTTATGACGATTTATGAATCTGTCCGCATTAAACAAGGAAATAATATTAAACAAGAAGATTGGGATAAATATTTAATTTGGGGCATAGATGAAATTATGAATCTGACTGATTCTATAACCTATGGTGAAGCTTTAAATAATTTAATTTATCCAGTTTCCAAATATGCTTTGATTTCAAAGAATAAATACGATAAAAATATTAAAACAGGTAAATATTATTTAGAACATTCAGGACCCAAAATTTTTTCAGACTATAATTTACTAATGGCAATTTTCAGTCCTTATAAATCTGAATTAAAGAAAAAAAGAAAAAAGTCTATTGAAGATATTGAAGTTATAATTTTAAATAATAACTATTACTTTAAATATTCAAAATTAGGAGAAAAAAATAAAAACTTTTGCAATAAAAACCAAGAGATTAAAGCAATAAAAATAAGGCATAGCACTGAAGATGTAAAAATATCAAGCTATAAAATTGCTTCTTTGATGAAAACTTGGATAACTTATCAATATTTTTATCCTCAATTTAAAGTATTAAAAATAACAAAAAAAGAACTTTTATCATTCATAAATAAAGCAATTGAAGTTAATGATATAAAATCATATTACACTTTGTTTGACGAATTTTTATCTATTTTTAAAGATGGACATTCCTTGATTGTTAACTCTTTTGGAAATTCAAGTATCATAAAACACTATATAGCCTCTTATGAAATGCCATTTGATGTTAAAATTAATAAGACTGTTAAAATAATAAAAAATCAAAGTTCTCATAATATTGAGGGATATGCAATAATAAACTTAAATAATCAAAGTATCTCTGATTATTTGAATAATGTAAAGAAAAGAGTATCAGCTTCTACAAAACAGGAGTTTAAATTAAATTTAGAACGAAAATTCACCTTTTTATTAAAAAAAGACAGCATTAAACTCACTTTAAAAAGAGATAA
>WFNC01000089.1 GCA_015488785.1 Flavobacteriales bacterium
GAAGCTACAGATGCTTCTTTTGTCGCAAAACAAATTGCAGAATTTGCTAAGGATAAAGATTTTGATATTATCTTAACAGGTAAAGAGACGATTAATTATAATGGTGCTCAAATCGGAGGTATGATTGCAGAATACTTGAACTTACCTTATGTTTCTTTAGCCGAAAAATTAGAAGTAGCTGGTACAGTTGCAACTTTGGATAGAGATATTGCAGGAGGTACAGAGATTGTTGAAGCTAATTTACCAATTGTAGTAAGTGCTTCAAAAGGAATGGCTGAACAAAGAATACCAAACATGAGAGGAATTATGGCAGCTCGTTCTAAGCCGTTGCAAGTCGTTGCTCCTACGGATATGGAAGTCTTAACAGAAATCGTTTCTTATGAAATGCCACCAGCAAAATCAGCTTGTAAATATATTGAAGCCGATAACATGGATGAATTAGTAGAATTGTTACACAACGAAGCAAAAGTTATATAATATGTCAGTAATAGTATTTGTAGAATCAAAAAATGGAAACATTTCAAAAGCAGGTTTTGAAGCAGTTTCTTACGGAAGTCAAATTGGAGATGTAACCGCTGTAACTTTTGGCGATGTTGATGCATCAGTTTTAGGAGAATATGGAGCTAAAAAAGTATTAGTTCATAAAGGTTTAGCTACGGCAAACGATCAACAAGCTACTCGATTAGTGGTAGCAGCAGTTGAACAAGTTGGAGCAGACGTTGTTGTTTTTTCTCAAGATCAAACAGGAAAAACAGTTGGACCTAGAGTTGCAGCAGCTTTAAATGCAGGACATGCTTCTGGAGCGATTGCTGTTCCAACAACAGACGCAGGTTTTGTTGTTAAAACAAATGTGTTTTCAGGAAAAGCTTTTGCTTTTGTAAAAATAAATTCAGATAAGAAAGTTATTTCTTTATTGCCGAACTCATTTTCTCCTGTAAAAGAAGGAAGTGCTGTAGCGGTTGAAGAAGTTTCTTACGATTTAGGAGCTGCAGGAATAACTGTAAAAGAAGTAAAAACACAAGGAGGAGGAATTCCTTTACCAGAGGCAGAATTAGTTGTTTCGGCAGGAAGAGGTCTTAAAGGTCCAGAAAACTGGGGGATTGTTGAAGATTTAGCTGAAGCATTAGGAGCAACAACAGCTTGTTCTAGACCCGTTGCTGATATTGGTTGGAGACCTCACCACGAACATGTAGGACAAACAGGATTGGCGATTCGTCCAAACTTGTATATTGCTGCTGGTATTTCAGGTGCAATTCAACATTTAGCTGGTGTAAACGGAAGTAAAACAATCGTTGTAATAAACACCGATAGCGAAGCTCCTTTCTTTAAAGCGGCTGATTATGGTGTTATTGGAGATGCTTTTGAAGTGTTACCAAGATTAACAGAAGCGATAAAGAAATTTAAAGCAGCAAACTAAGTTTAGAGTAGAATAGATTAAAAAAATCCCCATTCAATATTTATTGAATGGGGATTTTTTTTGTTTTAGCGTTTAGCTAAACTTAGTAAGGGACATCAAAAAGATGAACTTTCAACTTACCGCAAGCCAAATATAAATATTTTGTTTTTAAATTTTCATTTATTAAAGCCAAATTTTATATTTGGCGTACTCGACAGAAGCTCAGAACTATCAATTTACCTCTGAACCCCTTATTAAGTTTAGGTTTTGTTATGGGCTTTACTTTTCTTTATTTGCAAGTTTGAAAAATTCATCAAGTTTATTTTCAAGAAGTCTTTTGTCAAACAATTCTGTTTCATATTTAGAAACAAGTGTTGGTGAAGCACTTCTACTTAATGCGTATTCTACTATTTCTTCATCTTTACTTTTGCATAAAACTATTCCAACACTTGATTTTTCGTGAGATTTTTTCACATCTCTATCAAGAGCTTCAAGGTAGAACTCCATTTTCCCTAAATATTCAGGCTTAAAATCAGTAACTTTTAAATCAATAGCAACTAAACATTGTAATTCTCTATGAAAAAATAAAAGGTCAATATAAAAATCTTTCATACCTACTTGTACTCTGTATTCTTCCCCTACAAAAGTGAAGTCTTTTCCAAACTCAAGAATAAATTGTTTCAAATTATTCAAAATAGCTTTTCTTAAAGTCTTCTCTGAAAAATTTGTTGGAAGAGATAAGAAGTCCAAAACATACTCGTCTTTAAACATAGAGTTCGCATTTGGGTGTAATTCTCTCACCAGTGGCGAGAGTTTTTCATTTGACACTAAAACTCGACTAAATAAATTGCTATTATAATGTCTTTCTAATTCTCTTTTCGAAAGTTTTTCTTTAATCGAAAACTTTATGTAAAACTCACGTTCTTCTTTTGTTTTTGATCTTGAAATTATTATTAAGTTATTTGTCCAACTAATTTCTCTCACCAATGGTGAGAGAAATAAATCATCTTTATAAAGCTCATAAAATTGTTTCATTCTCCACAAATTTTGTGCAGAAAAACCTTTATGATTAGGTTCTGAATGTTTTAAATAATCAGAAAGATTGGTAACAATACCTTTTCCCCAAACAGAAGAACTAATTTTACCACTTATACTTTCCTATTTCTAAGTATAGTAGAATTAATTCATTATTTACAGCTTTAAAAGAATTTTCTTTTGCTCGTTGAATTAATGATGATATTTCTTTAAATTGTACTTCTAACTTCATATTTCAAAGGTACAAAATATCTATAAATTTCTATTAAATACAGCAAGAGTTAATAACCCAGAACTAAATAGTATTGCTCCGCTAACAAAAGGAAATCCTGCCCCAACTAAATCTGCCATATTAGCAGACCATAAAAATGGGAAGCAGAATAACATACCAAATGCTCCAGCTATCATTGTTAGAATAGCAATTATAATAATTGTTTTTTTTATTCATAATTTGATTTTTCAAGTTTCACACTATTGCCCATAACAATCATACGAGCATATTAGCTTTTCTCTTTCTCTTTTTCAGAATCTATTATAATCGGTTCTTTATCATCAATCTCAATTGCTATAAATTCAGCAGTAAAATCATTCAGAGTTTCTAAATTGTCATTTAATTCCCAGTTTTTGAAAGGATATATGCACATATTTTGGGTGTATTAGTGGTTTGTGATTGTTAGACTTATTTTTGTTCAATTACTGACATCAATAGCATAGTAAAAGCTATACTAAAGATTTAATTATTCTAAGTTTATGCGTATAAGACTTTAATTCTTCATTGTAAATTCCATTATGATCAAGCATATCGATTCTTACTTTTCCCGACGCATGAATAATTTTATCGTTTTCTAAAACAATTCCAACGTGGGTAATATGACCTTCTGAATTGTCGAAAAATGCTAAATCTCCAACTTTGGCATTTGCAACAAAGTTAACTGTTTCTCCAAGTTCGGCTTGCTGATAAGCATCTCTTGGTAATTTTATTCCACAAAGTTTATAAACCATTTGAGAAAAACCAGAACAATCAATTCCAAAGGGAGATTTACCTCCCCACAAATAAGGTGTATTCAGATATATTAAAGCTATTTCTTCTATTTTAGAAAATTCTTTGGTCGCAACTTTTCCTTTGTATTGATAAGAATTGGCTCTTATTTTTAGCTTATTGTTATGCAAATAGGGTAGAGTACTTCCTAGTGGAATTACTTGTCTTTCATTTTTAGAATTCGTTATTTCCCCAAAGTATTCACCTGCCAAATCAAAATCATTGAGGTTTAGGTCATCAAACTCTTGTGAAGTTATTTCAGTAAATTGTTTTCGGCAAATCCAAGCTTCATAATTATCAAAAGCGATTTTTATTTTTACCCATTTCGCTTCTTCTTCCAAAACAGTGTAATGTTCTCCAAACAAGAGCTGTGTAACGATTTCTGCTCTGTCGTTTCCTTCTGCTCTACAAGGTATTACGGATAATGTACAAATTCCAAAAGACATAATATTATTTTTTTAGTTGAAACAAAGATAAGTATTTTTTTTAATGAGTATCTTGCATAAAATTTACGAGTCGTTTCATGTTAAAAGTCTATTCAAAAATAAAATCAAATCGTTTTTACTACGCTTTAAAACTTGTGCTTACGCAAGTATGTAAAGTGGAGTTTGTTGTAGTTGACAATAAAGAGGAATTGCAACCAAGCGACAATGTAATCAATTATTCAGGAGAAAGAATTGAAGGGAGTTTTCAGATTCATCCTTTTGGCTTACTGTCGGAGAAAGATTTTTCAAAATTTGACATCAGTTTTGATTATGGTGGAGAAGAAATGGTTAAACTATTTTTAACAGAATTTGATGCTTTGGGTTTCGATATTTTTTCGGCATCATTTTTCTTAGCTTCTCGTATGGAAGAATATTGGAAGTTTGATACAGATAAGCATCAGCGTTTTTTATCGACAAATTGTATTGCTCACAAATTAGGAATTTTACATTTACCACTTATAAATATCTGGGGAAAGGTCTTTTTAAGTAAAATCAATCATCATTTTAATAGCGAGTTAAAAACGAAGAGTGTTTTTTCAGTTATAAATACGATAGATATTGATAATGCTTGGGCTTTTAAAAACAAAGGCTTTTATAGAACATTAGGAGGAGTTGGAAAGTCAATGTTAAAAGGAGATTTAAACGATTTTAAAAACCGTTTGGCTACTCTTCTTTTCAATAAAAAAGATCCTTACGATACTTATGAGTACATCGAAAAACGGGCAGCAGGAGTAAAAAGCATCTATTTTTTCTTACTTGGAGATAGAGCTGTTTATGATAAAAATGTATCTCACAAAAACAGAGAATTGAGTGGGTTAATTCATGAAATTAGTAAAAATTCAGAAATCGGGATTCATCCATCTTATCAATCATTCTTAAAGCCCAAACTTCAAAAAGAAGAGAAAAATAGATTAGAAAAAATTGCTAAAATACCAATTCACAAGGCTAGAAAACATTTTCTTCGTTTATCGATACCAGAAAGTTATCGTATTTATGTCGAAAACGGAATTACCGACGATTATACAATGGGTTACGCCGAAAATATTGGCTTTAGAGCAGGGATTTGTACGCCTTTTACTTTTTTTGATTTGTTGCAAGACAAAGAATTACCAATTACAATACATCCCTTCGCTTATATGGATGGAACGCTAAATCAATACTTGAATCTTTCGATAGAGGAAGCATTACAAAAGATTGAATTTCTAAAAAATCAAGTAAAAAACGTAAACGGAGATTTTATAGGAATATGGCACAACGAAACGCTTAACGATATGGGAATATGGAAAGGATGGCGAAAAGTATATGAGGCGGGAATTAAGAAAATATGATTATCTACGTTTTTTTAGCTTCGTTCTATTTCGTGTTTTGTGTTCCAACTTTTCGATAAATAGGGTGTCAATATTTTTTTTATAAGAATTAATTTCTGAATCTAGCGCATACCCTTTCTCTTTTTTATAATAAGAAGATAAGCTATCTAAATATTCATAATGGCAGTAATAATCTTGTAAAGTGGGTTTGTATTTTCTCGATGTTAAATTATGATGCCATGACATTTCACGTTTTAAAAAATAATAAGAAGCAGAGTGTTTTGAATAAAAATAACTTTCATCGTCTAATTTTTGACTCATTTCAGGATGTTCATTGTTATAAATACGATCTAAAGCGTCATTAAAATTGTATCCTTTTTTTTCAATTTTTCTTTTATGGGGAGGCTTGTATTGTTCTTTATAGCTTGATTTGAATGTAGGAACATTGGCTAATAAATAAAATGCAGGATGAAAAGGTTTGTGATGTAGGGCGAAAAAGTCAGGTATAGCATCGTAATATTTACGCGATACAATTTTGACTTTACCTATTGTTTTTCTGTTACCTCTATTATCATAAGAATAGTATTTTTTTACAGATTCAATACTTGCCCAAGTAGGATCCATCAAATGCCAATTCTTATTTATTCGAACTACACACCATTGATGCATAAAATTAGGGATTTTAAAACGGGATAAACTAAGAAAGAATGAAATAATATTGAATGGAACCTTTCCTACAACTTGAATACAAGGAATATTACTTAATTTACAAAGTTCTCCAAAGAGTTCAGCTTGGTCTCTACAGACTCCTTTTCTTTTATTTAGCGTATAATCTGGGGTGTAAAATTTTGGTTTGCGTTTATACTGTCTTTTTTTTTCGTAATGAATGTACATTGGAAAAACAGCGTAATACATCCAAACTCTTTCTTCGTCACTATTGCCTTTAGAATGTAAGTACTCTTGAAGTAAGTAGAGGTCTTTTCTTATTTCTCTAGGGATATTTGTAACAATACTATCTAGTTGAATTCCTCTTAATGAATCAATATTTGACCATGAAAAAACAGGGTGAGCTATAGCTGAAATTAGAAGTAATAGATATAAGTTACGGTAGTTCATTGAATATAGAACGTATGAATTTTTAAAATAGTTACATTATATTCAAAAGTTGAAATAGAAATCAAAACATATTTAAAACAATCTTGTCAACCAAAACTTTTCCCATTTTGTATTTTGCTTCATGCGTCCAACCTGCAATGTGTGGAGTAATAATCGCTTTATTAGAGGCTAGTAAATAGGAGAGTGGTTCAGGAATATTATTGGAATCTAAGAATTCAAAACTACTACTTTCGTATTCTAAAACATCTAAACAAGCTCCAAGTACTTTACCTTCTTCTATTTGATGAACCAAATCAGCAGTCACCAATGATTTTCCTCTTGCTGTATTGATAATGTAAATGTTTTTTTCAAAACGCTCAATAAAATCAGAATCAACCATTTTTATAGTTTCAGGAGTTAGCGGAGTGTGAATACTTAGAATATCTGTTTGTTCAAAGAGTTCTGCTAAGGTCACTTCTTTTACGTTTTCGTTAGAGAAATCTGTTTTGTATTTATCATAAGCAATAACATTTACTCCAAAACCTTTTAGTTTCTTAGAAAAAGTTTCTCCCATAAAACCATAGCCTAAAATCCCTACGGTTTTTGTTTTTAGCTCAACACCTCTGTTTTCTTCTCGAAGCCATTTCCCTTGTTTTACTTCCAAGACAGAACGGTTTAAGTTGTTGAACAAAGAAAGGAGCATTCCTAAAGCGTGTTCTCCAACTGCGTCCATGTTTCCTTCAGGTGAACGAAAAACTTGAATGTTATTTTGGTCACAAAAATCGACATCTATATTTTCTAATCCAGCTCCAGGTCGCCCAATGAATTTTAAATCTTTAGCCAATGTCAACAGCGCTTTATCTAATTTTAATCTGCTTCTTAGAATAATTCCGTCGTAGTTGTGAATAATTGTTTTAAAATCTTCTAGCGGAGTATTGTAATGCAATTCGATTTCTGCATTATAATTTTCTAAAGTCTCCATAATAATCGGATGAACTTTATCTAAAACAGCAATTTTCATAAAGAATTTGTATTAATAAAAGAAGAAATAAGCCGCAATTGTAAAATAAATAAGTTGCCCAATAATATCGTTAATCGTTGTAATAAATGGACCTGTGGCTAGTGCAGGGTCAATATTTCTTTTATGTAAAATTAAAGGAATTAATGTTCCGAAAATTCCAGCAAAAATAATAACGACAAATAAAGAGGTCGCAATTGTAAAGCTTAACCGAACGTCGCTAATTGTAAAATAGGTATAAGTGTAAATTAAAACACCTAAAACACTTCCGTTTATTAAAGCAACACTTAATTCTTTCAAAATTTTCTTGTAAATAGAATCCACCGAAAGCGAATTGTTTGCTAATCCTTGAACAATAATAGCGGAAGATTGAACACCTACATTTCCCCCCATAGCTCCAATCAATGGAATAAAGAAAGCCAAGACAGGTAACACTTCCAGTTGTTTGTCGAATGAACCAATAACCAAAGAACCCATGATTCCTCCAAAAAGACCAATAAGCAACCAAGGTAAACGAGCTCTAGACAAAACAAAGACATTGTCTTTATCATCAATTCGTTCCGAAATACCACTTGCCATTTGAAAATCTTTCTCTGCCTCTTCACGCATAACGTCAACAATGTCGTCAATGGTAATTCTTCCCAACAAATAATTATCTTTATCTACAACAGGAATCGCAACCAAATCATACTTTTCCATGATTTGAGCAACTTCTTCGTTTGGAGTTTCAGCGAATACAGAAATAGGGTCTTTTCGATATAAATCTTTTATTTTTGTAGAATTCTTGGCGTATAAAAAACTCTTAAGCGATAGCGTTCCGAGCAATTTGTTTTCATCATCGACAACGTATATTGTGTAAACATAATCGGTATCCTCAGCTTGCTTTCTTAATTTTAGTAAACTTTGTTCTACCGTCCAATTTACATTGGTAACAATATATTCTTTTGCCATTAACCCTCCTGCAACATCTTCGTCATAGATCAAAAGTTCGGCTATATCTTCTGCTTGTTCTGAATCTTCAAGTTGAGAAATGACACGTTGTTTTCTATAGTCAGGTAAATCCTGAATAATATCTACGGCATCATCGGAGTCAATACTATCTAATTGAACAGCAATTTCTTTAGCTGACAAAGAGGCTAAGAATTTTTCCCTTACATCTTCTTCCAATTCAACCAAAACATTAGAAGATGTTTTGGGAGGTAGTTGTTGAAAAATAAATTGCGCTTCTTCTGAGTTTACCGAATCGAGTATCTCTGCAATATCGACGGGATGCAAATCTTCAACTAAATCAAAAACAACATGAGCATTTTTATCTGCAATAGCATTGCTAATGTCTTCAATAAATTGTTTCGTTAATTCGAACTGCATAGTAGTAATTGTTAAAATGCAAATTTAATAAATTTAGACAGAAACTAAGCTACAATTTTGATTGTTTGCTTATTGTTTAAAAAAGAGAATGTGATTGAAACAATTTTTAATTTTTGATAAACCTTCTATTGTATAAGATATAGCCATAATGAATAGAAAAATTCCAAGGAATTTCTTTAGCATCATAATAATTTACAGCTAGGGCTAATGGTCCAATTGGGCTGTGAAATATTAACTTAGTAGAAGCCAAATAACGGTAATCATCAAATTGAACTTCAAAATTATAAGTCGCATCATCTGTGGCTGTTTTCTCTAGTATTGTATTGGGCATGTACATATAAATTTCTCCTCTTAAATCTATTTTTGGACGAATAGGAATAATTAGTTTAGCTCCTAAAGCGGTATAACTATGCGATACATAATCACTTAAATACAAGGTTTTACTTTGTGGAAAAGGACGATACATTGGAGCAGCAAGCATTGTTGCAGTGTAATTGGTATAGAAAGTGTTTGTCCATATTTTTGAAGCTTCAGCCGCTATTGCTAGTTTTAAATTTTTATGAAGATTAAAATATTTTTCAGCTTTACTCGTCAAGCAGTACTCATAGTGTGGTTTATTTATAACAAAATCTTGTACCAAAGATGTATTCCCGGGGTAATTATCTTCAATTCCAGAATTATATTTTGCGGCAAGTTTAAAATAATGTCCTTTTGAAGAATACTGTTTTCGGTTGAGTGTAGAAGATGTAAACACTAGTGTACTTGATTGCCCTGTGAAAAAAGTTACATCCGCAGTATCACTAGCCGAAAAGGTAGAAGATTGATAATACTGATCTTTGTTTCGCCCAAAAGAAGAGCTGGCAGTTAATTTGGATTGTAATCCAATAGGTATTCCTAACTCTAGTCCTGCAAACATTTCATTTTGAATAATATACGAAGGTTTCACAGCGTCAAAAAAGGTTGTAAAGCTTTTAAAATAGTCCCAGTTATTTAATACTCCAAATCCTTTAATGTAAAAAGGAACTCTTGTATTGAAATCTAATTTAGCTCCTACAGCGGTAGAACCATAAAATTTTCCAAAGTAAATATCACTGTTCAGTTTTAGACCAATTTTGCCTAGTTTTAAATATTCCAACCCAAAATAACCAGTATTAATTGGTCTTGAAGAAAACACACCTCCAAACTTTACTGCATATTGTTTTTTGGGGACAACAGTCAATTCAAGCTCATATTTATTCGATTCATTATTGAATTTAGCTAATGGGTATAAGGCATCTATTTTTTCATCGGCTAATAATTTAAAAAATCGTCTTCTCAATGTTTTAAAATCAATGTCTATTTCGTTTTTGTGAATCAACGCGCGTTTTATGTAATTTGCTTGATTGGAACTAACACCTTTAATTGAAATAGCGTTTATTTTTGAGGAATTAATATTTGTTTTAAATTCGGCTCTTCTTTTGTTTAAATTAGCCGAATCCGAACGACGCTTAATGCGTTGTTTTATTTCATCTATTTGAGAAATAGTAGCATCATATCCTTCTTGTATCGCTTCTTTCGCTTTGTCAAAATCAAAAGTTCCAATTTTTACATTTGGAGTGATTAAAATTCCATTTTCACACATTAAGCTTAAGTCACTTCTATTTACAACCATACTTCTTAATTGAGACAAAACATCATCTTGATCAATTGTTTCAGTAGAGTCCGATAAATTTACACCTATTATAATGTCTGGAAAAAAATCATTATACATCACATCACTTGGGAAGTTATTGTACAAACCTCCATCAAACATCAATTTACCATTCACTTTTATCGGTCTCAAATATCCAGGATAAGTCATCGATGCTCGAACAGCTTGATTCAAATGTCCGTTTTCAAACACGACTGTTTTTTTTGTGCTAATGTCAGCAGCTACACATCTAAAAGGGACAAACAGATTATTAAAATTATAATTTGCATTTTTAGACACAGCCGAAAACATGGTCATAAATTGATAGTCGAGTAGGGCTGCATTGGTAAAACTAATGGGAATCGCTTTGGAAATCGAAAAATGTTTTTCAAATAAAATTTTTAAAAGCGAAGCATCAACATCGTTATTTCGATAAAAGAAATCTAACTTTTCGTCTTTATTTCCCATTGCCATTTGCAAAAACAAATCACTATTGACTAGTTCTGCCATTTCCAAAGGAGTATATCCACTCGCATATAAACTGCCAATTAGCGCTCCAGCACTTGTTCCAGTTACGTAATCTATGGGGATATTATTTTCTTCCAAAGCTTTTATCACCCCAATATGAGAAAGACCTAAAGCTCCACCACCACTCAAAACTAAACCTACTTTTTGGGCATTATTATTGTTTATCAATAAGAATTGAAATAGAATTATAAAGATTAATTTAAGGGTTCTCACTTAGAAGATAGTTTTTATATTTGCAAATGTAAAAATTCCTTTTAGACTAGGAAAGTAAAAATAGATATATGTATAGATTTGTTAAGTTATTATTACTATTAACACCATTATTGTTTGTTAGTTGCTTAGATATAGTAGAAGAATTTGATTTAAACGACAATAAAGGAGGAAAAGTAACTTATACTTTTAATCTTAGTCAAAGCAAAATAAAAATTAATACACTCCTGAAATTGGACAGTATAAAAGGTTTTAAAATTCCAAAGCTCCATGAAGTGGAACAAAAATTAGCCGAAGTTGTAAAGGAATTAAACACCAAAAAAGGAATTACAAGTGCGACTTATAGCGTCAATCATTCGGACTTCATTTACACGCTGTCAATTTCATTTACGTCCATCGAAAATTTAGACAATGCGGTTCAAAGCCTCTCTTATTGGGAACTCTCTTCGTGGAAACCGACGAATAAGTTTTATGAATTAAAGAATAATGTTTTTCAAAAAAATATAGAATTAATTGATTTGACGCAACAACAAGAAATAGAAATAAACAAAAACAAAGAAACGCTAAAGCAAGGAAATTATACATTTGTCTTAAGAAGTAAAAACCTTTTGGAAATAAAAGCTCCGTCAGAATTAAATCTATCGGGAAATAAAAAAGCCGTCATGCTCCGTAAAAGCAGTTATGATATTATTAATAATGGAACATTAACACAAATAACGGTCGTTTTAAAGCCCTAGTTTTTGGGCGTTCGAGCGGGTCATCCGCACTCGCTTTTTTTGTTTTTCGAAAGGAAAAAAAACAAAAAAGAGCTCAAACAATTGCTACTACCCCTAACGCAAGATTTCAATCGGTTTAAATTTTGGTATTAAATTCTAATCAATGTTTTGAAATATGTAGGATTCACTGAAAAACACTCGAAATCAGTAGTACTGCTGTTTCTTTAGTTTTTTAGACGCATTTCAATATTTAATTGGTGTGAAACCTATTTAATTCGCGAGTTTGGTTTCTCTTTCAGTTTTTTGTTCAATTTCACTTTAATACCGATGTAATAATTGATTCCTTGATTTTGAATCCCCAATTTTTTAAATCGTGAAAGATGGTCAATATACTTAGTGTTAAACAAATTCTTAATTCCAGTTGTAATTTCTATTGGATTATTTTTGGTTTTAATTTCTAGGTTCAATCCTATGTTGATTAGATTATAACTATTTGTAGTTGTTTCAAAAAGACCAGTTCTGTTTTGTTGGAATTTAAAAACATTTTGTAAAAATACTTTTTTTAATTGCACTTTTCTTTTTCCAGAAATTTCAGTACTAATCGTAGAATTTAGTTTTGTTTGTGGAATTAAAGGAAGTGGATTTCCGTTTTGGTCTTCTGCAAGAACGGTTGAAAGATTACTTTCTAAATGCAACCAGTGAATTTTATGAGGATGATAATGAAAACCTAGTTCACCACCATACAAAAAGGCATTTGTTTGTAAGTACTCAAATACAGGATTGTTGTCAATCACCGTTTGGGTTGGCGAAAGATAGACATAGTTTTGCATTGCGTTGTAAAACGGATTGATCGAAAAACTTAAATGTTCGCCTTGATAGTCGAATGAAAAATCGACTTGTGTTGTACTTTCGTTTATTAAGTTTTTATTTCCTTTTTCATATCGATTAGTTCCTTCATGCACTCCGTCAGACAATAATTCAGCTGTATTTGGAGCTCTAAATCCACTTGAAACATTTGCTCTAAACTTTGTCTTTTTTAATTTGTAAACTGTTCCTCCCGAAAATGTAAACCCGTTATACGATTTTTTTAGAACAGGGAAAGTTCCTCCGTCTGTCACCATTTCTTTGGTGTCGATTTCTCGAAAGTCAGTTCTTAGTCCTCCTTGAAATTGAAGTTTGTTAAATTTTAAGTTTCCTAAAACAAAAGCTCCCAAATCTCTTGTGCTAGCATTTGGAATTAAAATCTCTTCTCCATTATTGTGGTTAGATTGTGCCATTCCTTGTGAACCAATAACATAGTCAAAGTGGTCTTTATAGGTTGGAGAATACCATTTTAAATTATAGGTATAGGTGTTTAGTTTTAATCCTAATGCTTGATTGTTGATGTCGTCTTCAAATTCTTTTCTATAATTATTGGTGTAGCCTAAAGTCAAATTCAGTTTTGAGTCACCTGCGTAAATTATGTTTTCAAAACTTAAATTCTGGTTATCAATAGTTTGTACAGGTAGGACAAAATTTCTTTGACTAGATGAAGTGAAAATAGCATTTTCTAAAATACCATAATTATTTTGTAGAAAACTGTATCGAATATTCGAAATCCAATTTTTAGCATTGAATCCAATTGAAGTTTTAATGTTTTTTTCGTCAAAACGGGTGTTATATACTCGGTCAAAATTTGGAACTTTATAATCCGCTTGAGAAGAATACGCTCCAAAAAGATTGAATTTTAGTTTCCCTTTATGAATCTTAACGCCCATATTATTAATTGAACCTAAAGTATTGGAAAGAAATTTTGTTTGAGCAAAACTTTCTATTGTATTTTGACTTGCATAACGTTCGTCTATAAAGTAAAGTACACCGCCCAAAGCGTCAGAACCGTAAAGTAGCGATGCAGGACCTTTTATGACTTCGACACTTTCAATTCCAACTTGTCCAACACCCAAGCCGTGTTCGCTTCCCCATTGTTGATTTTCAATTCGTATTCCTTGTGCATAGGTTACAATTCTATTTCCCGATAAACCTCTAATGACAGGTTTTCCAATTCCTGCTCCAGTTGTGTTTTGTTCCACCCCAGGAATATTACTAATTGCTTCTGCCAATGTTAAAGGAGACGTTTGCTGTAATTCTTTAATCTTTCTGTGTTCTATATTTACGATGTTTTCTCCTTGTAGTCTTCCGTTTGGTGCAGAAACGACTACTTCGTCTAACTCAAAATGTGAATGTTCAAGGTAGAAAGTTTGCTCTTTTGTGGTGTCCGTATTTATAATTTGATTAACGGTTTTGTAGCCCACATAACTGATTTGAATCGGAATATGTTTTTGCTTAAAGTTATCCAATTTAAAAAGACCATTTTCGTCTGTTATTGTTCCTGTTTTTAAATCAATAATATAGACCTGGGCAAATGGAATTGCTTGCTTTGTTTCTTTATCTAAAACTCTTCCTGTAAAATCCTGACCAAAAACAGGTATTGAAAATAATAGTATTATGCTTAGAAAAAACTTCATTTTGTTATTAAATTTTCAGTATATTTGTAACTATGTTGCAAATATAGGTTTAATTTCGTTAAATGCAACAATGTTGCATTATTATTTATGGATAATTTATTAAAAGATAAAAAAATAAGTGAAACTCCTTTTAGAAAAGAGGTGTTGTCGATTTTTGCTAAATATAGCAATGCGATTCCTTTGTCGATAATAGAACAGGATTTAGAACAATACAATCGAATTACGCTTTATCGAACAATTAAATTATTTGTTCAAAAAGGAATTATTCACGAAATAACAATTAGTGGAGAGCATTCGAATTACGCTCTTTGTAAAGCGGAGTGTAATACTATTAGCCATCTCCATCAACACATTCATTTTAAATGTAAAAAATGCCAAATAATATTTTGTGTTGAAGTAGATCAATTTCCATCTATAAAATTGCCTGACTATAAAATTGAACAGCTAGAAATTCAGGCTACGGGACTTTGTCTAAAATGTAATTCATCAAGTTAGCTAATTAGTCTAACTGCTGTTGCGTTAAGGATAGAAGCGGTAGCTTTTTGTTTTTATCAATTAGTGAATCTTAGCCTAAAAGAGCGATTTTATGAGCTCCTTTTTGGGTTAGATACACTTTTGATAAAAATAAAAACTACAAGTGGATAGCCTGTTAAAACGCCCAAATAAATAATTGGTTTCATTCCCCTTTCATGAATACTCAAACCAAATAGCTTTACGTTTTTTGAATCTTTCCTTTATCAAATTATCCAGATAAGCGAATACATCTTAAGAAAATAAATCTTTAATATCATTTTTGGTTAAGCTTTTGACAAAACTATCGTCTGTTTTTATAATATCTGAAGCCAATTTCTTTTTACTTTTCTGGTATTCGATTATCTTTTCTTCAATTGTATCTTTACAAATCATTTTGTAAGCCATCACACTTTTGTCTTGTCCTATTCTGTAACATCTGTCAATGGCTTGTGCTTCTACGGCAGGATTCCACCAAGGATCTACAATATATACATAGTCGGCTGCCGTTAAATTCAATCCTGTTCCGCCAGCTTTAAGGCTGATTAAAAAGACTCTAACGTCATCATTATTCTGAAAGTTTTCTACTTTTTCTTGCCTATTTCGAGTCTGACCTGTCAAGTATTCGTATTGTATTTCATTTGTTTCTAACTCAGCTTTTATTAATTCAAGCATTGTCACAAATTGAGAGAAAATCAAAATTTTATGTTGTCCCGTTTTTTCAGTTACCGTATTTATCAGTTCCTTAATTTTTGTGGATTCATTGGTTTTTATATCCTCGTCTTTAATCAAAACAGGAGAATCACATATTTGGCGAAGTTTGGTTAATCCTTCCAATACATACATCTTAGATTTTCCTAATCCATCATCTTCAATTTTTCCCAATAAATAATCTCGATACTTATTTCTGTAAGCATCATAAACCTTTCGTTGTTCTTTTCCCATTTCACAATACAACACCGATTCTGTTTTTGGCGGTAATTCTGTAGCGACTTGTTCTTTCGTTCTTCTAAGTAAGAATGGACTAATTATTTGTTGTAATTCTTTTGCTCTTTCGATGTCTTTATTCTTGTCAATTGGTTCCGAATAATTTTTCTTAAAATCGGCAGGAGTTCCAAAAAGCCCAGGATTTAAAAAGGTCATTTGAGAATACAAGTCAAATGTGTTGTTCTCTATCGGCGTACCAGTAAGCGCAACTCTATTCTTCGATTTGATTAGTCGTGTGGCTTTATATCTTTTAGACGTTGGATTTTTAATCGCCTGTGATTCATCTAAAATGGCATAATTAAATTTATACTTTTTTAAAGTTTCAATATCATTCATCAACACACCGTAAGAAGTTAAAATGACGTCATAATCTCCAAAATCATCAATTGATTTATCTCTATTTGTCCCGTAAACAACTTTATACTTTAAAGTAGGACAAAATTTATCCATTTCATCTTGCCAGTTAAAAATAAGCGAAGTTGGTACGACTACTAAATTTGTCTTTCTTTTTTTAACTTTTGATTTGTCTTTTAGGTATTTAAAAAAACTAATAATTTGAATTGTTTTACCAAGCCCCATATCGTCAGCTAGGCAACCTCCCCAACTAAACTCTTCTAAGAAATTCAACCAACTGATACCAGACAATTGATAATCTCTTAATTTTGCTTCAATTCCCTTTGGTTGTTTAATGTTTTTTATTTTGGTAAAAGATTTTAGCTTCTTTTTCTTCTCTGTTATTTCTTTCAATACATCTTCAGAACCTTCCATGTTTTCAAAAAGTTCATCAACAACAGAAAACAAAAGTTTAGGAACTTCTAATTTATCTCCTTTTACTTTTCCTGTTCTAAAAAGTCTTTCATATTTTTTTATCCAATCTTCTGGTATTATTCCTTGAGTTCCATCACCAAGTTTTATATATTTTTCCTTTTTAATAATAGCTTTTTTCAAATCTTTTACGGCAACCAAATTGTCGCCAAATGCAACCGATAAATCTACTTCAAACCAATCTATTCCTGATTTTACACTTGTCGTAATTACAGGTTTATGGGGGTTGAAATTAAAAGATTTTAAATCATTGAGACCATATACTTCGATGTCATTTTCTTTTAGTTTTTCAAATGCGTCGAAAAACCAACCGTCTTTCATCATTTCATCAAAATAAAGATAGAACAGTTGTCTTTCTTTTTGCAGGTCAAAATTGGGGTGCAACGCTGTAAAAATAGATTTAAAATCATTTTCTATTTTCTCGTCTCTGTTGTATTCTGTGATTTTTCCATTTTTAATTTGCTGAAGTGGTTCTTCATTTTGCAATTCAACTTCTCCTTGTGGATACTCTACAATCGGTTTAAAAATGACAAAAGTATTCATTTCTGAAATGTAAACTTTCTTCTTTACTTTTAAGTCTTTCTTTTGTTTTTTACGTTTAAATAAGTCTTTTATTTTGATATCCACGTGATAATTCTTTTGCAAAGGGACTAAGAACTCATTATAAAATTCTTGAAAATCATCTTTAAATATTTTAATGACAGGGTTTTCTTTAAAAAATAAAAGTTGAGTTGCATATTCGGCAGATTGATGCAAGTAGTATTTGTTTGTATCCGTATAAAAAAGCGGAGTAATATTTTTAGAATTAGCTGTTAACTTTTTTTTATTCCCTGCTACATTGATATAAGCACCCAAATTGTAAAATTCATTAGCTTCATTTAATTGAAAAGATAATGTGCTCGATTCTTCATAAAGTTCAATTTCTTCTAAATTCTTTTTGATTAAATGACCTTTTATCAAATAAAGCGGATATTTTTTTAATAAAGGAACTATTTTTCTTAATTCAGATAAACAATAGTTCGTCATTTTTAAATCACCTGCTGAGTTTTCTGAACGCCAATCGTAATATGAACTAGCAATTTCATTTACTTCCTCAGTATTTAATGCTCTAGTTTTAACATATATTTTTTCTTTTTCTTGGTTTGATATTGTTGTTACATATTTAAAGTCATTGAGTGATTCTATTTTGGTAATTTTAGAAGATAATTCACCTGTTTTATTAACCTTACCTTTAAGTAAATCAAGATATAAATAATTACTTTCAAGCATAAGTCCAAATGCAAAGCCAAAAGTGTCTTTGTTTTCATTAGATAACAATTGTGCATCTTGTTGAAATAATTTAGAAGCTGTGATGTCTTCGTTTTTGAACCTTTGGGTAATTACGTTCTTCCATGCACTTGGATTGCTGTACTTTCCAAAACCTTTTGTTTTACTTTTTGCTTTAAATATATTCTTAACAAGATTAAATTCAAAATATTCATCTATTTGTTGCTCAGTTAAATTTAATCCTAAATCAATTATTCTTTCTTTTTTCTTGATTGCAAGTGCATCATTAGATTTAAATAATGATTTACCAAAAGAACTAACTAGAGATCTCATAAAAGAGTGCTGATGATGACAGAGATTAAAGTCGTATTGATTACAAGAACAGGTTATTTCTAACTGATTTTTCACCTTTTTTGTTGTAATTTCATATTTTTTACTCTCCTTCTCATAGAAAAATTTTCCAACAGTAGCTTTATATTCCGCAACTATGTTGTCAAATTTTAAGGTAGATGTAGTCACTTCAATATTGCTAAATGTTTCAAGTCTAGCAGGACGTAATTGATCTAATGCTTTTGCATTAATCGTCCCATCATTATTTAATTGTAATTTAAAAACACCATTTTTAGTATTACTCTTTTTTTTCTCTGGACTTATCTTAGTCAGGGATTGATTAGCTACTAACGTTCTCAATGCTGCTACTTCATGTTTGCAAATTCCTCCCCAATTGTAGGGGCAAGAGCATTTACTAGAGATTTTAGCATTGTCATAATTTTTTACAGAAACGGTATATATTCCACCACTTCCTTTAATTCTAAATGATGTAATTAAGGGGTCTTTAGACAATTCTTGAATATCTAAAATAGGAATTCCTTTAGCTCTAGTTCTTATCTTTGATTCTGAACTTTTTTTGATGTAATTATTAATATTTTCTTCAATAGTCATAACTCTAGATCCAATCTGTAATTGTTTTTATAAAATAATCGGGCTTTTTAGCCCAGTTAAAATGGTTAAGGTTCTCTATTTTTGCTTGTTCATTATTTACCTGAATTTTTTCAATGTTAGAATTAGCGCTATATTTTGAAATCAAATTTTCTTCTGATTCAGCACTAATGTAAAAGTCATTTTTTACAGAAATAGAAAGCACGCTTTTATTCATCTTTTTAAAAGCATTTTCATAATTGAATTTAGAATCATGCATTTTATATTCGCCTGTTAAAACATTACAAGACAAATCTTTCATAAAGGTTCGAGCTTCCTTTCCTCCAAAACCAATGTATTTATTTGGAAAATATCCTAAAAGATTACTAAAAGGAACAAAGAGATGTCCTGCAATTTTAAGCGCTCCTTTTTTCCAACCTATCCAACCTTTATAATAGACAGATCCTGATGTTACGAGAATTAATTTATCCACTTGGTTAGGAAATTTAGCTGTAAACAAGCTTCCTATTTGTCCCCCTAAACTGTGTCCAACAATAACTTTCTGAGTATTCGGAAACCAAACTTCAACTAGACTAAATAATGTCTCTAAATCATCAATTATAGTTTGATAACCAAAGTCTTCTTTTCGGGAAGCGCTAACCGAAGATTTTCCTTTTCCTCGCCAATCAATAGTAATAACATTAAATCCTTTCTTCGATAGTCCTTCTGCAAAAACGTTGTAAAAAGACGCTCTAACTCCCATTGCTGGTAAACAAATAAGTGTCGTTGCTGCATTTTTAGAACCAAAGAAAATAGAAGCTGTATTAATGGCTCCATCATTGTATTTTATTTCTTTTTCTTCTGTTCTAAACACGTTATTTTACTTTAATTGAATTACTTTTTAGTATTGTTTTTCAGTTAGTTACATTTTTTTTAACATAGCTAACGAAATTCTTAATTCAGTATTAAAAAGTGCATTATTTTACAAAAGAGAAAATTCTATTCCATCTAATTCCACCATCAAATAAAGGTTTTTCTGGGTGACGAGACATCCAAACAAATGAAGCTGTTCCAACAACGTGCGTATCTGGAACTAACCCCCAAAAACGAGAATCTACCGATCCGTGTCTGTTGTCTCCCATAAGCCAATAATAGTCACTTTCAAAAGTGTAGCTAGTTGCTTTTTCTCCGTCTAAATAAAACCCATCAGCTCTTTTTTCTAGGCTATGATTTTCATAAGCTGTAATTGCTCTTTCATATAGAATAAAGTTTTTCTCATTTAATTCAATAGTACTTCCTTTTTTAGGAATATATAGAGGCCCAAAATTATCTCTAGTCCAATCAAAAGAAGGGTCGTGAGGATAAATAGGGTAGTAGCGACCTTCAGAAGCATAATCTTTTCCTTTTGGATGTATTTGACCTACAATTGAATCAATTGCAGGGTGATTTTTCATAAGACTTGCAATTTTTGGATTACAGGTAATTGTGTAATGACCAAACATGACATCTACTTCATTTTGTTGTTGGCTATCTCTACCATTAATATCTTTATAATAAATATCATATTCGTCAGCAAAATCAGATTTTGTATAAGTTCGGTTATTACGTTTGAAATAAAAATCATAAGTCAATTGAGCAAATTCAGGAAACTCTTCTGTAACTCCGTTTATATGAATATTTCCATCTACAATTGTTAATGTATCACCAGCTATAGCAACACATCTTTTAATGTAGTTTTCTTTTTTATCATTAGGTAAACGTCCAATACCTTGCGTTTTTTTGATTCCTCTTAAACCTCCTCCGCTAGCTAAGTACTCTCTTTCTTTGTCAAAAGCACTGTGCTTTATTTTTTCAAATTGTTCGGAAGGCATAGGTACAAAAGTTGTTGCTAATTCCCCATTTTGATAATACTGTTTGTTTCCATTAACATCAAGTAAAGGAACTTTTTTTCCTGCTTTTTGGAACGCTCCATCTCTTACAAATGCATAATAATCGTGTGCGGCAACTTCTGGATGCAAGATAACAGAATCTCCAACGGGCCAGTTAAAAACCATAATATCGTTTCTTGTTATTTTACCATAACCAGGCAAACGGAAATAATCATTCTTAATCCATTCTACATAACTTTGCGTCATTGTACCTGGCAATCTGTTATGAATAAAAGGAATAGAAAGTGGTGTTTCTGGAGCTTTTGGTCCGTATTTTAATTTATTTACGAACAAGTAATCACCAATCAGCATCGTTTTTTCCATTGATCCAGTTGGAATGGTAAAAGCTTCGAAGGTAAACGTTCTAATAATTGTAGCAGCTACAATAGCAAAACCTAAAGCGTCAGTCCACTCGGCTGGCATTGATTTTTTTCCTTCTTTGTCTTTTGCACCCATTAGTTTAAAAATCAATAATATAGCATGCCCTATAAAAGGAGCCATAAAAAACAACGTAATATGATCGTGAATGGTTCTTTTTTCTCTATCTTTTTTCTTTGTCCAATCGGTTGGCTCTTGTATCGTTGCTTCTTTATCGTAAGCTAACTTTGGGAAGTAATACCAAGGTAAAACAATGCAAAGTAGAGTTTCTTTTGGGTCGTATCTACCAAACAAGCGCATTGTTTCTACGTGCAAAGAAATAATGATTACAATATTTACAAACGGTATTACAAAAAAGAAAATCCACCACCAGGGTTTTTTAAGAATTTTAAGCCAAATAAAATAATTGTAAACTGGAATAAATCCTTCCCAAGCTGGTCGTCCTGCTTTTTCAAATATTTTGTATAGCGAAGCAAAGTGGATAACCACCATTGAGTATATTAAAATTTGAGTAATTGCCATTTTTCTGTTTTTGTATTTTTGTATGCTATCGTATAAAAATACGAATGTAAATATTTAATTGGTATTAATTGCTAAACAAAACGTCTTTCATCGTATAAAGTCCTTTCTTATTTAGAATAAATTCTGCTGAAATTACAGCTCCCATTCCAAAACCATTTCTATTTTTTGCGACATGCTTTAATTCAATTGTGTCTATCGAAGAATCGTAAGTTACAATATGAGTTCCTGGTACAGCATCTATTCTTTTAGAAGTAATTAGTAATTCGTTTTTTTCTGTTCTAACATTATTCTTCCAACTGTCTTTTCGATCGATTTGTGCTACTATTTGTTCTGCAGTAGTGATTGCTGTACCACTAGGAGCGTCAACCTTTTCTGTATGATGAATTTCTTCAATTCTCACGTCATAATTAGGATATGAATTCATTAGCTGAGCCATTTTTTTATTCATTTCAAAAAATAAATTAACTCCAATACTAAAGTTCGTCGCATATAACAAAGTTTGATTTTCTTTTTCACAGCGATTACGAATCATTTCAAAATCATTGTACCATCCTGTTGTACCGACAACTACAGGAACTTTAGCTTCAAAACAGGTCATAATATTATAAACTGCATTTTTTGGAGTAGAAAACTCTATCGCAACATCGGTATCATATAAATCGTCGGGACTAAATAGGGTAGCGCTATTCGTTTTTAAAACAATCTGATGCCCTCTTTCTATCGCAATTTTCTCAATCACTTTCCCCATTTTTCCGTATCCTAAAAGTGCTATTTTCATACGTTTATTTTTTTCTTAATTCGTTAAACAAATCAACTACTGCTTTATGCGTAACAGTTTCTGTTTTAAATCGTTCGATAAATACTTTCTTTTCTTCATCAGTTGCTCCCAGTTGATTAAGAATGTTTAATAAATGCATTTTCATGTGTCCTTTTTGAATTCCTGTAGTAACTAAAGAACGTAGCGCTCCAAAGTTTTGAGCTAAACCAACAGTTGCTGTTATCTCCATTAATTCCGCTGCATTGGGATTTCCTAAGAGTTTATAAGCAAATTTAACCATTGGATGCAATTTTGTTAAACCTCCTACAGTTCCTAAAGCCATAGGGACTTCTATCCAAAATGTAAAGATTCCATTTTCAACTTTTACATGGGTAAGACTTCTATATTGTCCATCTCTAGCAGCGTAAGTA
>WFNC01000090.1 GCA_015488785.1 Flavobacteriales bacterium
AATATCTTTTGTTCCTTTTGGATAAGCTTCAAATTGATTAAAAGCTGGAACTTTTGGAGTTCTAAAAACCTTAGAATCATCTTTTTTCTTTACGTCGGGATGACCATTTACAATTATTTCACCCAAGAAACTAATCAACTTCGTCGCTCTATCTTTCGATAAATTAAAATCGAATAACTCTGGAGAATTAGCAATAAAATTTACATCAACACTTCCATTCTTAAACGTTTCGTGATTAATTACATTTTGTAAAAAGTGAATATTGGTTTTTACACCTCTAATTCTAAATTCTTTTAATGCTCTGGTCATTTTCCTTACCGCTCCGTCCAATGTTCTACCACTAGCCGAAACTTTTACCAACATAGAATCAAAAAACGGGCTAATTGTTACCCCTTGATAAACACTTCCTTCGTCTAATCGAATTCCATTACCAGCCGCATTACGATAAGTTGTAATAGTTCCATAATCGGGTGTGAAATTATTTTTAGGATCTTCGGTTGTAATTCTACATTGCAAAGCAAAACCTGTTGCTTTTATCTTGTCTTGCTCATATATTTTTATTTGATTACTATCTAATCGGTAACCGCCTGCAATAAATATTTGTGTTTTTATTAAATCAATTCCTGTAACAATTTCGGTAACCGTATGCTCTACTTGAATACGAGGATTTACTTCTAAGAAATAGATATCATCTCCTTTTACCAAAAACTCTACCGTTCCAACATTATTATAATTAACTGCTTTTGCTAATTTAACAGCATAATCATATAACTTTTCTTTTACTCCTTCTTTCAAATTATAAGAAGGAGCAACTTCAACTACTTTTTGATGTCTTCTTTGTGTCGAACAATCTCTTTCGAATAAGTGTCGAACATTACCGTGATTATCGGCTACAATTTGAATTTCGATGTGCTTTGGACTCTCAATGTATTTTTCAATAAACATGGTATCATCCCCAAAACCTTTTAATGCTTCATTCTTGGCAGCATCAAAATACTTCGTTAAATCATCTTTAGCTCGAATAATACGCATGCCACGTCCTCCTCCTCCCGATGCAGCTTTTAGCATCACAGGATAACCAATTAAATCAGCTTCAGAAATTGCAATTGCTACATTGTCTAAATCTTTTTTACTACTTTCTATAACAGGAACATTGCACGCTCTAGCGGTTGTTTTTGCTTTTATTTTATCACCCAATCCTTCAATTACGTCCGCCTTTGGACCTATAAAAACAATTCCATTTTCTTCACAAGCCTTAGCAAACTCTTTATTTTCAGATAAAAATCCATAGCCAGGGTGAATGGCATCTACATTTTTCTCTTTTGCTAATTTTATAATCAAATCATAATCCAAATAAGGTTTTAGCGGATCGTCCTCTCCTCCCAATTGATAAGACTCGTCTGCTTTGTAACGGTGTTGAGAATAACGATCTTCGTAGGTGTAAATTGCTAACGTAGAAATATTAAGTTCGGTACATGAACGTAAAATTCTAATTGCTATTTCTCCCCTATTGGCTACTAATACTTTTTTGATTTTCATGATGCTAAATTAAGTTTACAATTTACCACCCTTTTTTCATTTAGCCAAGCTAATATTAGCTGATTTTTGTTAGATGTTATGATTTAACAAATAAGTAAGAATTGATTAAAAATAAAAATGAGTCAACTCAAAACAAAATAATCATTCAATAAAAACTTTCTTTTATTCATTTCAATTAACTAATACCAACCTAAGTTTGAAAAGTAATAAATTTAGGTTAGCATAAATCACCCTTTTGGGTGAAGGCTTTGTAAAACAGAGGTTATACCTTTGAAGTATTGGTAATTGCTTAGAAACGAAAAACATAAGATTATGAAAAATACATTATACACACTAGCTCTATTATTTAGTTCTCAAGCGACATTCGCTCAATTGGCGGAAGCAAAGATTTTTATTCAAGTAAATCATGTTTTTCAAGATGACTGTTATGAAAACTCTGAAGAAGAATGGACTTCTATTGCAGAGTACACTACTACATTTGGTAATACATCTAATTGGACATCCAAAAATATGCAGTGTGACAATGATAATTCTTGTCTTTATGGTCAAAGTGAACCAATTGGAAATGAGCTATCAAGCGGTCCTTCTGTTAAACTCCGAATAAAAGGATGGGAAGATGATAGTGGGTTTAGATTTGAATACGACAGTCCTTTAATTGGAGATGGAGATGATTGCTATGAAGTTACCTCACAAATAATTGACTATAGAAAATTAGGTCTCCCAAGTGCTGACTTTATCAATCAAAGTGATTTATTTAATATTCAGTTATCTAGTGGAAACCTTGAAGTAGGCTTTGATCTTTATTGGTATTATTACGGAAGTGAAAGTCTTATTACAGCAACTATAAATAATCAAACAGAAACATTAACTAGTGGTAATATAAGGTCTAATTCAATATTGCTAACAGCAGGAAAAACTTACCGCTTTGAAGCTATATCGGGAGGTGATAGCTTTTTAAGGTTGTATGGTTCTGATGGACATACAATTGTAGCCATAGATGATAATAGTGGTACAGGAGATTATGCTAAAATTATTTATACCGCAAATACAACTGGATGGTACTATATAGAAACATCGGAATTAAATAGAGGTCATCTTTCTGCAGATGTGATTTTAGAATATCAAGAATATTCTACCGTTATAAACCAGGATTGTGCTAACGCTACTATTGTAAATCAAATTTCAACAACAACTGGAAATACTTCTGGAACAACAATAGACAATGCTCCAACTTGCTCAACAGTAACAAATAGTACAGGTGGGGGACTTTGGTATAAAATCATAGGAACGGGCGCTACTGCTACGGTAGAAACCAGTAATACTAGTTTTGATACGAAATTAAGAGTTTTCAAAGGCGATTGTAATAACTTGATTTGCGTAACAGGAAATGATGACATTCACGTGGATTTCAATACTGATAGTAGAGTAGAGTTTTGCACTGAAAAAGATGAACCTTATTATATTCTTGTTGCTGGATTTCAAAATGAAGAAGGGAGTTTTGATTTAGAGGTGGAGTTATATATTCCAGTGATAGCTGTTGGATTATGGAATGTTTCAGAAGATAGCATTTGTAAAG